>NZ_JBOHKS010000271.1:0-6700 GCF_050729195.1 Hypericibacter sp. | reverse complement strand
CATTGTCTTCGACGAGCAGGAGCGAGGCGCCGGGTCCCGTCGCCTGGTGCTGCTCGCGCGCAGCGGCCATCGAGACCTGCGTACCGTCCGCCGGATGCAAGGGCAGATCGAGAGCGAAGCGGCTGCCTTCGCCCTGCCGGCTCACCACCGTGATGGCTCCCCCCATCAGCTCGGCCAGCTGGCGGCAGATGGCGAGCCCCAAGCCGGTGCCGCCGAAGCGGCGCGCCATGGAGGAATCGCCCTGGGTGAATTTCCGGAACAGGCGGTCGAGCTGCGGCTGGTCCATGCCGATGCCGGTATCGCTGACAACAAAGAAGAAGTGCAGCGTGCCGCCGGTCGACGGGCCCGGACAGAGCTCCACCTTGACCCGCCCCTGCTCGGTGAACTTCACGGCGTTGCCGATGAGGTTCAGCAGGATCTGCCGCAGCCGGGCCGGGTCGCCCATCATCAGGGCGGGCAGCCCGTCGGCGAGGCCAAGCTCCAGCGCGAGACCCTTGGTGCGGGCCGTTTCGGCGTGGATCTCGACCGCATCGCGCACGATCTCGGCCGGATCGAAGGCGATGGTCTCGACCTCCAGCCGGCCCGCCTCGAGCTTGGACAGATCGAGAATGTCGTTGAGCAGGGCCATCAGCGATTTGCCGGAGCGCCGGATCACCTCGCCATAGCGGCGCTGCTCCTCGCTCAGATCGGTTTCCAGAAGCAGCGCCGTCATACCGAGGACACCGTTCATCGGCGTGCGGATCTCGTGGCTCATCACGGCGAGGAACTCGGACTTGGCGGCATTGGCCTGCTCGGCCGCCTCCATCGCCGCCTGCAGCTCGACCTCGCGCTGCTTCTCCTCCTGGATGTCGCTGAGGGCGCCGGCGATGCGGAAGGGCTGTCCCCCACGATCCAACACGGCGCGTGCCCGCGTCCGCACCCAATGATAGGCGCCGTCGCCGCGGCGCAGCCGGTACTCGACCGAGTAGCCGTGCTCGTTGAAGCCGCCCGCGAGATACTCGGCCAGCAGCGCCGCCCGCTTTGGCTTGTCATCGGGATGGACCAGGTCCTCGAATGCCTCGATCGTGTGCGGCGACTGGGACAGGTCGTAACCCATCATCTCGGCCAAGCGTGGCGCAAACCACAACCGCCCGGTCGCCAGATGCCAGTCCCAGATCGCATCCGAGGTGCCGCGCAGCGCCAGATCGAAGCGCTGGCGGCTTTCTTCGAGCTGGGCGCGCACCGCGCGCTCCTCGGTCACGTCGATGACGGTGCCGACATAACCGGTGGTCTTGCCGCCCTCCTTGATCGGATGCGCGGTATCCCGCACCAGCCGGACCTCGCCGTCCGCCCGCCTCCAGCGATATTCCTCGTCATAGTCGGTGGCTTCGTTGCGGGCGGCCTCGTACCAGTTCGCGATGACGCGGCGGCGATCGTCGGGATGAAGCGCCGTCGACCAATCCTCGCCCATCGAGGTCCTGGCATCGCGACCCGTGATCGCGCTCCAGCCCTCATTGACATAGAGGCAGCGGCCGGCGGCATCCGTCCGGTAGATCCCCACATGGGTGGCTTCGGCCAGCGTGCGGAAATGCGATTCGCTCTTCTCGAGCGCCTTGCGCATGAAATTCTGCTCTTCGAGCGCGGCGCCGAGCAGCAGGCCCGACAGCGCCGTCACGCACATCATCAGGGGCGGCAGCAGCAGGTCGCTGGAGGTGACCGGCAGGGCATCGTCGATCGGTGTCTGGTGCGCCAGGAGGCCGGCGACGGCGGCCGTGACCACGATCAGGGTCGCGAGACTGCCGCCGCGACGGCCGAAACGCATGACGGCCCAGAGCACCAGGGGCGTCGCCAGGAAGGTCGGCAACAGCTCGGCGGCTCGCGCCCAGCCGACCGAGCTGAAGAGCCAGAAGCCGCTGAGGCAAAGCGCCAAGCCCAGCAGCCCCGCCTCCAGAGAGCGCTTATGGCTCCAGCCACCGAGCCATCGCTTCGCCCAGGCTTTCCGCCCGCCGGTCTTCTGGCAAAGCGGCCACCACAAGACCAGCATCGGCGTCAGCACGATGTAGCCGATGGCTTCGGTCAGGAGCCAGCCCGGCAGCACATCGAGCAGCGGAACGCCCATGCCCCAATGAACCGCCATCGCCCCGAGCCCCGCCCCGAAAACGGGAACCGCCAGACCGGCGATCAGAATGAAGCGCACGACCTCCTGCAGCCGGGCAAAGCGATCACCGGCCCCGAGCCAGCGCTGGATCAGCCAGGCACCGAGCGCGATCTCGGCGGCGTTGGCGACCGCCATCATCGCGGAGACGAAAGCCGGATCGCCCTCGAGGATATCGGCCAGCACGATGCCCAGCGCCAATGCCGGCAGCTGCACCTGCCAGGGCCGGCGCAGCATGATGAAGCCCATTGCCAGCGCGTTGGGGAGCCATATCGTGGCGACGCCATTGCTGCCGCGCGACAGATCGATGCTGAAGGCCGCCAGCGCGAAATAGAGAAAGCCGAAGCCCAGGATCTGCGCGATCCGGTCTGCGGATATCGGCTTGAACTTGCCTACGGTCGAAGAGAACGTCACCGGATGGATCGCGACCCAAGAAGCGCGCGACAGGAATCGGGGGCTGCCGCCCGGGCGCCGTCGCGGGCAGAGACCGGTCCTGATCGTCGGTAATTAGGGTTAATTCTCGCTGAAGCCGGAACGCACCGAAAAAGGACCGTTCCGGTCCTAGCCGCCGCCGGCCATGGCCTGGAGCTTGGCGACCAGCTTCTGGCCGACCTCGCCCCCTTCGCCGCGCACCGATTTCTCGAGGATCAGGCGAAGCGCCTTCAGATGCACCTCGACCAGCCCGAAGGTGGCTTCCTCGGCGGGCAGCTCGACATGGCGCGCGCTGCCGCCCGGGCCGACCAGCAGCCGGCAGAGCGACTGCGCCACATGGGTCACCAGCGGAAAGCCGAAGCTCCCGCCCTGCCCCTTCATGTCATGGGCGACGCCATAAAGGCGCTGCAGGGCCGGCTGGGCCGCCGCCGGATTGGCCCGTGCCTCGGACAGGGCCTGCTCGGCCTTGGTCAGGTCGGCAAGCGCCCAGTTCTGGTAATCGGCACTGAGCTCGGCCACCGCATCTTGGGCCCGCTTGACCGTGGCCGCGATTCCGCCGGCCTGGCCCTGGTTGGGAGCGGGACGGGCGGCGGGCGGGTCGACCGGGGTGCGTTCGGCCGGCTTGGCCATGCAGGTCCATTCCTGTGATCGGGACGCCAGGGATCCCAGGCAATACTGGCTTGCGCCTTGAGGCCCCGCAAACGAGGTCCCGAGGCGCACACCCGGTCAGGATCGTCCAGGAGCCCTTAACATTGCGCTAAGATGACAGCCTCGACGAGGCCGCAACGGGCCGACCGGCATCACATCTTCTTCGGAATCTTCAGCGCCACGACGGCGGCGACGAACATGAAGAGGCCGCAGGCGAAGAACACCGCGCGGATGTCGAAGAAACTCAGCAACACCGAATAGAAGGCCTGCGGCGCCAGATCCGACAGGTCGATATAGGTCCGGAACACCGTCGTCATCTGCGGCCGTTCGAGCGGACGCACGGCGCGCATATAGGGAATATTGCCGAAGGCATCGAGCAGGCAGCAGAAGGCCGAGCCGGCGAGCAGGACGCCGGCCGCGATCCAGGGCCAGTGATGCAGGAAGCCGGCCGCCGTGGTGAGAACGCCCAGCCCAATGAAGCCGATGACGATCGGCCGGCGGATGCCGGTGCGCTGCGCCAGGCGGCCGAAGAGCGGAGTCACGAACAGCATGGCGTTACCGAGCGAGACCAGCATCGCCCCGGCGAAATCGCCCTTGCCGGCCTGCACCAGGAACAGCGGCGGATAGACGAAATACATCGCCCACCAGCAGGACCGGCTGAACGGCACGAACCAGCCGAGCCGCAGCCGTGGCTGGGCGATGAAACGGCGGATTGAGGCGATCGGATTGGGCGGCGGGCGCGTGGCCGCGGCCACGGCCGGGTTCTCGCTCATCCGCAGATACCAGAAATAGACCAGCAGGACCGCGCAGGAGCCGGCGGAGATGAACTCGGCAACGCCCTGACCGACATCGGTATAGAGCCAGACACCCAGCGCCGGCCCGATCGTCCAGGCGGCGGCGCTGAACATCAGACGGAGCGGCTCCGAGCGCACCAGGTCGCGGCGCCGGATATAGTCCATCACATAGAGGCTCAAGGTGATGTTGAGGGCGGCGGCGCCGAAGGCGCGCGCCAGCATGGCGCCGATCTGACCGTACAAAGTCGCGGTCGCGAGCAGCAGGGCGGCCACCAGCAGCGCCAGAATGCCCGCGGTATAGACCCAGCGGCGCTTGAAGCGGCGGATCAGGAACGGGATGGCGAAGCTCGATGCCAGTCCGACGATGCCGACCAGCGTGTAGAGGATGCTGACGTCGCGCGTATTGTGCAGCAGCGAATAGGCCTGGAGCGGGATGATGGTGGCGATCAGGCCGCGCGCGAAGCTCTCGAGCGTGAACATGATCGCGAAGACGATCGCACCGGGGCGGCTCACGGCACGCAGCCACATCGGGCCGGTGTCGGAGGGGATATCAGTCGGCATGAAGGGTGGGGGACTCGGTAGGGCGCAATCTCGCCGGAAATGAGCCTCGTTCTTATCACGGGTGCCGGTTAAGCGGGAGTGTAGAGCCGTCCTTTTCCCGCCGCTTTCCGACGAAAGCGACGGGTCCGCCTGCAAGCGATGCAAGGCAGGGTTGAGGCCGCGATGGCTGGCACCGGGGCCGGCGCGCCCTATAATCGCGCCCGACCGGACGACCCTGGGCCTATCGGGCGATCGGCGACTGGCCGTCTCATTTTGTGCGAGCAACCGGGTCCATGAAAATCCTGATCATCCAGAATGATTCCCTAGGGCAACCCGGTATCGTCGCCGAACGGATCGAGGCGCAGGGCGGCAAGGCTGAAATCCGCAAGCCCCATGAGGGCGACCCTCTGCCCGAGAGCCCGAAGGGCTATGACGGGATGGTGGTTCTGGGCGGTGTCCAGCATGCCAATGACGATGCCAACTTCCCGGCCTTTCCCGCGATCCTCGAGAGCATGCGCGACTTTCACCGCGAGGGACGCGGCTTGCTGGGGATCTGCCTGGGCGCCCAGCTCATGGCGCGCGCCTTCGGCGGCAAGGTCCGCCGCCATACCCATCTCGAGGTCGGGTTCCACGACCTGACCGTGACGCCCGAAGGCCAGAAGGACCCGGTCGTCGGCGGGCTCGGAACCACGGCGCGCATCATGCAGTGGCATGAGGACACCTTCGACCTGCCCGAGGAGGCCGAGCTGCTCATGAAGGGCGAGGGCTGCCGCAACCAGGCCTTCCGGGTCGGCAAGCGCTCTTACGGATTCCAGTGCCATTTCGAGGCGACGCCGGCGATCGCCGACACCTGGTTTGCGGCCTGCCTGCCCAGCCTCACCAAGCATCTCGGCGCCGAGAAGGCCCCCTCCACCCTCACGCGCCTGCGCGCCGAATGGCCGGGCAACGCGCCCAACGCCCGCCGCTTCGCCGAAGCCGTCAGCGACCGCTGGCTGGCGCTGGACTAAGCGCTCCTACCGTCATCCCCCACTACGTCCGCTGGCGCGGCGTCAACCTGGCCATGAAGAGTGTCGACTGGCTGCGGCCGAAGGCGACGGCGTGTTTGGCGGCGAGCTCGACATTGATGATGAGGGTGTCGCCGGGCTCGAGCAGGGTGCCGTCGTCGAGCACGGTGTTTCCCTCGATCACATAGAGAATGAGGGTGGTGCCGCGGCCGAGCGCCGGCAGCATCCGGTCGCGGCGGTTGAGCGTCAGGATCCCGGCCGAGACCTGGAAATCGCGCCGGACCATCAAATTGAAGTCGCGCACCGAGCCGTCGATCAGCCAGCAGCGTACCGAATCGTCGCCGCTGAACTGGAACGGGACATGCGGCTCGTCGATGCGCTCCTCGCGCCCATTATCGAAGCGCAGCACCATGCCGTTGCCGCCCATGAGCATGATATAGCGGTCATAGCCGGGAAAGACCGAGAACGGGCCGTCGGCCTTGACCTCGGCCAGCGACAAGCGCCAGCGGAAGGATTTATCGAGCGGCGTGTCGGGCGGATCGATGGCGATCTCGGCCGTCATGCCCTGGCTGTTCTTCCAGGGCATGACCCGATGTTCGTTGGCCTTGATCAGGCGGCGCATCGCCATCGCGGTCTGCACTCGGGTCTCGGAGGGCCCCACCGGCCCCCGGGAGTCGCGCCCCCAACGGGGCGGGTCCAGAGAATCAAATAATCGACCCGCCCACAAGGCCGGCCAGTGGCGGAACGGTTCAATATTTCCCGTTGCCGATCTCGATCTTGCGCCGCGCCACATAGGCCGCCAGGGCCTCGCGCGCGGCCGGATCCATCGGCGGTTCCTGATATTGGCGCAAGAGCTCCTTCCAGATGGCGTTGGCCCGGTGGGTGCCGTCGATCGAGCCGGCATCGGTCCAGGTCTCGAAATTGCGCCAGTCGGAGAGCAGCGGGGCATAGAACGCATGCTCGAAGCGCTCCAGCGTATGGCCGACACCGAAGAAATGACCGCCGGGCCCAACCTCCGCGATGGCCTCGATTCCGAGGCTCGCCCGGTCGGTCGCGATCGGCGTCAGGGTCTCGCGCATGAGCTGGTGCATTTCACAGTCAAGAATGAGTTTCTCGACCGACGCTGTGAGCCCGCCCTCGAGCCAGCC
>NZ_JBOHKS010000270.1:0-17163 GCF_050729195.1 Hypericibacter sp. | reverse complement strand
GATGGTGCTGCCCGGCTATGTCGCCACGCTGATCCGCAAACTGACCGAGGCGAAGCGGGCGGCCGAACAGGCGAACCAGGCCAAGAGCCGCTTCCTCGCCACCATGAGCCACGAGCTGCGCACGCCGTTGAACGCCATCATCGGCCTCGGCGACCTGATGCAGGACACCAAGCTCGACCGCGATCAGCGCGACATGATGCGCACGATCGGCACCTCGGCCCGTGCGCTGCTGTCCTTGATCAATCACATCCTCGACTTCTCGAAGATCGAGGCCGGCAAGATGTCGGTCGAGATCATCGATTTCGACCTTTATGCCGAGATCGCCGACATCGTGCGCATCCTGCGCAACGAGGCGGTCAAGAAGAGCCTGCGCCTGGCGACCCATATCGGCGCCGACGTGCCGCCGCATCTCTTCGGCGGCTGCCAGCAGCTGCGCCAGATCCTGACCAACCTGCTGTCGAACGCCGTCAAATTCACCGACCGCGGCCATATCCTGCTGACGGTCGAGCGCATCGGCGGGACGCCGGAACAGCCCCTGCTCCGCTTCGAGGTCACCGACACCGGCATTGGCATCTCGGCCGACGCCTGCCAGCGCATCTTCGACAGCTTCACCCAGGCCGACGATTCCACCAACCGGCGCTATGGCGGCACCGGCCTCGGCCTCGCTTTGGCCAAGCAGCTGAGCGGCCTGATGGGCGGCACGATCGGCGTCGAGAGCGAGCTCGGCAAGGGCAGCCGCTTCCGCGTCGAAATCCCGATCGCCGTCTCCAAGGTGGTTCCCCTGGGCGCGCCGCCGGTTCCGCTGGCGCGCGAGGTGCTCCTGGTTTCTTCCGACACGGTGCTGGCCCGTCATCTGCAGTTCCCGATCGAGGAAGCCGGCTATGCCATGCGCCGCCTGACTTCGCTGGGCGCCGCGGTCGACCGCGTCATCGACGACAAGCGCGAAGGCATCGACTACCACATCGTCTTCCTCGATCCCGCGACGGGCCTGACGCCGACCGATGCGGCCGCCGCCCTGCGCACCGCCGATCCGACCGGCGACGTGGCGCTGGTGCTGATCGGCGGCGATCTGACCGGCCCCACCGTCCGCGAGAATTTCCTGATGTCGCTCGAGCGCCATCCGGATGCGGCCGCGCTCGCCCATCTGGTCCATGCGCTCCGCGTGTTCGACGCGCAGCGCAAGGACGAGGAACAGGAAGTCCAGCGCCGTCAGGCGGCGGAATCCCGTGCCCAGCGTCCCTTGCGCATCCTCGTGGCCGAGGACAATGGCGTGAACCGCAAGGTGACGGCGAAGATCCTGCGGCGCGCGGGCCACGATCCGCATCTGGTCGAAACCGGCGACGCGGCGCTCGACGCCCTGGAGCAGGAGCGTTTCGACCTGGTCCTGCTCGACATCAACATGCCCGGCACCAGCGGCCTCGACGTGGTGAAGCTCCATCGCTTCTCCCACATGGACGGCCCCTACCTGCCGATGGTCGCTCTGACAGCCGACGCCACGACCGAGACCCGCTCGCTCTGCCAGGAAGCGGGCATGGACGGCTATATCACCAAGCCGGTCGAGGCCGCGCACCTGCTCAAGGTGATCGAGGAGGTCGCGGATCGCAAGCCGCCGACCGCCGCCACCGCCGCGACGCCCGAACCGCTGCCGGCGCCAGCCACCGGCCCGACCGCGGCCGTCACCGACATCACCACCCATCCCCGCTTCCAGTCCGACAGCGGCCCGGTCATCGATTTCGGCGCCATGGCGGCGCTCGAGGCGATGGATCCCGAGGGCGACTTCCTGGGCGAGATCCTGACCGACTTCATCAGCGACACCGAGGGCCTGATCGAAGCCATGGCCGATGCGGTCCGCGACCGCCATATCGTCGGCATCCGCGATGTCGCCCATGGCATGCGCTCCAGCGCCGCCAATGTGGGCGCGGTTCGCGTCCACCGGATCTGCGGCGAGATCTGCGCCGCCTCCACGCCGGACCTCGAACGCGATTCCTCGCAGCGTCTGGCCGCCTTGCGCGAGGAGTTCGAGCGCTTCCGGGTCGCGGCCATGCGCCATCTCGAAGAGCGGCGCAAATCCATCCAGCCGAACTGACGCCGTAATCATCACCCGACGGCAAGGGCCCATTCCCGATCGACGATAAAAAAGACCCGGCAATTTTCATTGCCGGGTCCGGTCTCGAGTTACCAACCCCTTCGGGTCGGGCCTTCCGTCATGAATTCGTGGATCCGGATCGCCGGCCTCAGGCCGTGGCGATCGCGGCCGCCTCCGCACTTTGGCTGGCACGCTGCTGCTGGGCGATCGCCGCCCAGCGGCGGTCCTGCGCCGAAGCCAGCCGTTCCATCTTCCGGATATCGGTCGGGGCCAGCGCGATCGCCGCGTCGACCCAGCGTTCCGTGATCTGCATCAGCTCTTCGCGGGTCACGGGATGGATGGTCTGGCGCGAGCCATAGACCGCCAGGCGGGTCGCGAAGCCGCGATCCATCCGGGCGATATAGTGCTGCACCGCCATCTCGCCCTGCCCGTCCTCGGCCAGCACATCGACCACGCCCATCGCATGGAGCTCTTCGGCGCTGTAGATGCGCCCGGAGAAGACCATGCGCTCGGCCTCGACCATGCCGATGCGCCGGGTCAGGAAGCTGAGGGCGCCCATGCCCGGGAACAGGTTGAAGAGGATCTCGGGCAGGCCGAACTTGGCGCTCTTCTCGGCCACGATCACATTGCAGGCCAAGGCCGCCTCGAAGCCCCCGCCGAGCGCGTCGCCCTGCACCAGGGCGATACCGATGATCGGCAGGCCGACGTTGGTCGCGCGCGGATACTGGACCTCGATGCAGGCATGGGCGTAACGGCGCAGGACCGAGCGGTCGCGGCTGCGGATCAACTCGGCGAATTGCGGCAGGTCGCCGCCCAGGTTGAAGATGCCGGGGATCCGGGAAGCCAGGACCGAATAGCGCACCGGGTGCGGATCGGCCGGGGTCGCCTCGGCATACATGTCGGTGAGGAAGAACAACGCCTCGCGCATGTCGCTGAGCAGCCCGAAGGTGAAGCTGGCCCGGCCGGCGGGGCGCATATATTGCCAATAGAGCTTGGCAGTGCGGTCCCAGAACAGATCCATCTCGCCGAGGGTCAGTTCGCCGGTGGCGGCGAAACGAGCCAGGGCCGAGCGGCGCTCGGCCGGCGTGGCGATGGAATCGATAGGACGGGGTCCCGCCCTATTGGCCGCGGCGCGAATAGCGTCCGAATCGGGACCGTCTGTCCGAAAGAGCCCGTCGGCCGTCGCGATGCGATTAACCAACATTCTTTGTCTCCCCCGCCCCGTTTTCTGCCCTTGCCCAGAGCCTTAACAAAGGATGAACGTCCGGTTCACAGATTGCAAGCAGAAGATTCTGGATGTCCTTGTTAGGATTGGTAAAAAAGTAGTTAATATCAAGTTGAGGAGGCACCTTAAGATACGGTCGTAAAACGACTTTTACGCCGCAGCGCCTCGTTTTTGGAGTTACCAAACATGGCTAAGATTAGCTGAATAACGCCAAATGCGTCCGCCCGAAAATAGCGTCAGAGTCTTGGATATGGTTACTCAACTATTAACGAAAGAGATTTAAGCGACTCCATTGAATCATCAGTGAATTTAAAAACTACCCACAGTCGTCAGAACCGCCGGCCCGAATTTGGCCACAACCACAAAGCTGTGGAGAACTTTCAGCATCTGCCGGAATCGCCGGAAAAACGCCGACGAGATCGAGGGAGTCGCGGTTGCCGACTCATGATCGGGCCCGAAAACGAGACGGGGCGCCCTCCCTGTTCGGAAGAGCGCCCCGCTTGGCCGGTCGTGACCGGCAATCGAAAGCTGGTCGGTAAGTCTCAGCCACCGGCTTTGATGGTGGCCCACATCGCCTGGATCTTCTCGCGCTTGGCCGGCTCGACCGCGGTGAAGAAGTTCCCGGTCTTGAGGAAGTCGTTCGGATCCTTGAAGCCCAGCAGCGCGACGCTCTCCGCCGAGGCCACCTTGAAGGATTCCTGGTTGGCATGGCCGTAGCCATATTGCTCGATCAGGTACTTGCCACTCTCGGGCGCCAGCATGGCGCTCATGAAGTCATAGCGTTCCTTGTCGCTGCACTTGCCCTTCACCGTGGAGGTCAGGCCGCAGATCCAGGTCATGATGCCCTCTTTGGGGTTCATCATCTTGATGTTCACGCCTTGCTTCTTGAGGTTGTTGACCGACTGGCCCCAGCCCCAGGCCGCCACCACCTCGCCCGACGCCAGCGACTGCTCGAGCTCGGTATTGTCGGTCCAGTAGAAGCGCATGTTCGCGTTCATATGGCGCAGGATGTCGCCCGCCTTCGCCATCTCCGCGTCGTTCATGTCCATCGGATTCTTGGCGCCGCTGAGCAGGCCGGCCACCGCCGCGATGTTGTCGGGCGAATCCAGGAACGCCATTTTCCCCTTGTAGCGATCGTCGAGGAAGATGGTCCAGCTCTCTTCCTTGATGTCGACGAGGTCGGGGCGATAGATCACCGAGGACGTGCCCCAGTCGAACGGCATGATGTAATAGCCGTCCTCCTCCTTCACATCCTTCACCGACAGGAATTGCGGGAAGATATTGTCCCAGCCGGCGATCTGCTTGGTGTCGAGCGGCTTGATCAGCCCGGCATCCTTGAAGCGCCGCACAGTGTTGACGCAAGGATGGATGACGTCGGGATTGAAACCGGCGCGGACCTTCTGCAGCGCCTCCTCCTCGTCGCTGAAAAAGGTCGCGGTCGGCTCGCCGCCATAGGCCTTGGTGTAGGCGGTGTGCAGCTCCGGGATCTCGTAGCCGTTCCAGCCGAAATAGGACAAGGTCGCGGCCGCTTCGGACGAACGCCCGAAGACCGGCGTCATCGCAACGCCAAGCCCCAAGGCGGATGCCGCCTTCAGGAAGCCCCGCCGATCGGTCATGTAAAGATCGATGACGGAATTCACTTTGCCTCTGTTCATGTTTCCTCTGCCTGCCGCCCCAAGGCGGCGTTGCGTTGTTGGGGCCGCCTTGAACCGGCGGACTACCAGCGGCGAATGCGTGCCTTGCTGATCTTTTCGCAGCCTCTGTCGGTGACGAGGACGGTCTCCTCGAAATCGCCGACGAAGCCGTGTTTCTCCACGGTGCGCTCCACGCACAGCACCATGCCGGGCTCGATCACCCAGGTTTCGTCCGGCACCAGCCAGGGCGCGTCCCAGCCGAGGCCGATGCCATGGCCCAGCCCCGAGAAATCGCTGGTCGCCGCGAAGCCCAGCTCCTGAAGGCGCTTGAAGCCGGCCTTCGCCACGGCGCCGGCGGTGACGCCCGGCTTGATGGCGGCGATGCCGGCCTCGACCGCGGCGATCGAGGCTTCAAAGGATTCGATTTCCGGATGGCTGGCATTGCCGATCGGCTTCGAGCGCGAATGATCGAAGTAATAGCCCTGAAAGACGCCCGAGAGGCCGATACCGAACCAGTGGCCGTCTTCCAGCGGCTCCTTCGAGGCGAAGGTCGGGAAATCGGTCGCGATATAGAGCGGCGCATTGCCGCCGCGACCCGACGCCATGAAGTTGTTGTACATGACAGCCCCTTCACGGGCGAGCGCGTTCAACCCGACGCCCATGATCTCGCCATGAGTCTTTCCGGCCTGCGCGAAATCCATCATCTCCTCGATCGCGTTGGAGCCGATCTCGGAGGCGCGGCGCAGAATCGCGATCTCGGCCGGGGACTTCACCGAACGCTGTTTTTCCAGGATCTCGTCCGCCGGCGTGAAACGCGTGCCCTGCAGGTCGGATTCGATTTTGCGGAAGGCGGCCCAGGGCAGCGCGTCGGCACCGGCGACGCCGATATGCTTGCCTTCGAGCTTGGCGTCCTTGATCGCCTTGACGACTGCCGGCAGCACATCGTCGGCCTGGACCACGTTGGAGAGCGGAATCTCGTGCGGCCGGACCGGCATGTCGACGACCAGGATCGGGTCGCCCTGGTTGGGCAGCACCAGCATCGGATGGCCGCGCGCCGACCAGTCGGGTCGGCGATCGGGGATGAAGGGGAAGGAGCTGTAGAAATTCGCGAGATAAAGAACGTTGGCGTAGCGATCGACCGAGCCCCCGCCGCGCGAGATCACCAGAAGACCGTCGAAACCGGCGGCGGCCGAAGCCGCCTTGGCGCGGCGTTGCCGCTCTTCGAACTCGCCGATCGTGATGGAGGGAGCGACGGCCATGCTGTTCCTTTCGACGACCGACAGCCGCCCGCGTCGAGCGCTGCCGTCATTGCATCCGTTCATTGCTATGTCGCGAGGATATGAGGGCGTCCGGGACCGCACAAGCGGGCCACTTGTCCTGTTACATCGGATTTTTCGAAACCAATGGCATGATGGTCTCAACCATCGATAAAAGGAGCCCGGCCTCGCGGGGCCGGGCTCTCCTGATGAACCAAGTATGCAGCCCTGAACCGGTGTCGGCTATTGCGACGCCTTCACCTCTTCGAGGATCTGCGACAGCTCCGCCAGATGACGCGACACGGTCGAATAGACGCCTTGCCCCAGCATCTCCGTCGGATCCTTCGGCAGGCTGCGCTTGGCCAGCATCTCCGGCGCCACCATGCCGAAGGCCTTGCTGTTCGAATGACCATAGCCATAGGTCTCGATCAGCCATTTGCCGGCCTCGGGCGAGCTCATGGCGTTCATGAGGTCATAGGCCGCGTCGTCATGACTGCCGCCCTTCACCCGCACCAGGCCGCAGCAATAGGTCAGCGCCCCTTCCTTCGGCGAGACGAACTTCACCGGCACACCCTGGTCGATCAGGGTTGCGGCCGCCCCGTTCCAGGACGACGACGCCACCACTTCGCCCGACGTCAGCGCCTGCTCGAGCGTGGTCTCGTCGTTCCAATAGAACCGCAACAACGGCTTCTGCTCGAGCAGCTTCTTCTTGATCTTGGCCAGATCGTCCGCGGTCATGTTATTCGGATCCTTGATCCCGACCAATGTGGCCACGATCAGGCCGGTGTCGGCCATGCCGTCGCCGATGGAGAGCTTGCCCTTGTATTTCGGATCCCAGAGCAATTCCCAGCTGTCGACTGGATCCTTGATCAGGTCGGTGCGATAGATCAGCGCCGTCATCCCCCAGTCGACCGGCAGAAACCAATGCTGGCCGTCCTCGGTCACGGTTCCCTTGAGATTCTTGAGGGAGTCGAAGAGCTCGCCCCAATGTTCGAGGCGGCTGGTATCAACCGGCTCGATGACGCCGGCATCGCGCCAGATCGACACGCGATTGTTGCAAGGATGCGCCAGATCGACCTGGAAGCCGCTCTGGATCTTCGTCAGCGCTTCCTGCTCGTCGCCGAACAAAGGCGTCTGCGGCATGCTGCCATGCTTCTCGACGAAGCCGGGCATGAACTCCTTCACGTCATAGCCGCTCCATGTGTAATAGATCAGATCGTCCGCCCGCGCGGCCCTGGGCAGGACCGGCATGACGGCGAGACCGAGCCCCGCCGCCGCCAGCCAACGATGTAATTCGCGGCGCGTCATGCGCCCATCGGTCAATCTGTCGATGAATTCCCTCGATCCAGCCATGGTTCGCTCCCTTGGGTTCCCTGCTTGTCGACATCCGCGTCGCAGTCGCATCGGTTCCGGCGATAATCGAGGCGCCGGACGCGCGCTGACGATTCTTGTGGGCAAAAGGACGGCGCGGCTCACGAGACGAACCGCCCGATCGCTGGCGGTTCGAGTGTAGTCGCGCGCCGATGGCAGCGGCAATCGCTCCTTCGGAGGGGACCGGGCGGCCGCCGCTCGCAGGTCGGCCGGATCTACAACCGACCCGTCAGTGCCGTTGACGCCCGCCAAAGGACCGGCCTAGCGTGGGCGGTCGCTTCTTCACGGCACCGCCCCGCTTTCGGCGTCGGCGCGCGCTTGCGGAGGCGCCAGATTTTCGTCCCGTTTCAACGAACAGAGGAGAAAATCCCTATGCCCCGGTTTCTTGGCCTTTGCCTGCCCTTTGCTTTGATTGCGCTTGCCGCCCTGGCGGTCACGTCACGGCCGGCCGGCGCGTTTCAGACCGAGAGTGCCGCCTATGTGGAGCGCGCGACGACGGACGCGGTCACCGACCTGGGCGACAAGGGCGACAGTGTTGGCGATCTGCTGACCTTCGCGAACGAGATCTATGACGAGCACAACAAGACGCTGGTCGGGCATGACAATGGCTGGTGCATCCGCACCGTCGTCGGCAAGGCCTGGGAATGCTATTGGACCCTGGAGCTGGAGGACGGCCAGCTCAGCGTGGCCGGCCCCTATCTCGACGCCGCCGATTCCGTCCTGGCCGTGACCGGCGGGACCGGAAGATATTACGGCGCGCGCGGCGAGATGAAGCTGCATGCCCGCAACGCCCAGGGTAGCGAATACGACTTCATGTATAAATTCACGCATTGATCGGCGGCTTGACCGGCCACGTGGGGCCCGGCGCGAGATTCGATCGCACCGGGCCCGAGCCCCCTTCCCCGGACTCGACCTTTCCCCTTAAGACCTTGATTGTAAGATTCACGGTCGGCCTCCCCGCCCTGGGCCCGTCCGCGCTATGGTCTAATTAGGTAACTTTCGACAGCTAGCCTTCCCTGTTCCGGGCGAGGAGTCCTGAAGGCAGACAGTATGGATCGCGACAAATCCAATCCGGCGGAGATGTTGCTTCGCGAGAGCGAGGCTGTCCTGCGCCGCGCACAGCGTATGGCCAAGCTCGGCCATTGGATCTCGACGGTGACCACGACACCCGACGGCGGCACGAGAGTCATCACCCGCTATGGCGCCGCCGCCGCCGAGATTCTCGGCCGCCCGATCGAGGAACTCGATGCGAGCGACCAGGATTTCATCCAACATTTCGTTCATCCCGACGATCGCGCCGAAGCCCTCGCGACGAACGCACGATATGTCCGGGATCTCCTGGATCTGTCCGACACGAGCGCGAAGGCGCCCTATTACACCTGCAGCTATCGAATCATCCGCCCGAATGGCGAGATCCGCGAACTGAACGAAATGGTTGAGGGCGTCCTGACCGACGACGGCTCGCTGCGCTATATCATGGGCACGATCCAGGACGTGACCGAGCACAGGGCGGTCGAGACAGCACTCGCGGACAGCAGGACCTTGCTGCGCGAGATTGTCGATTCCATGCCGGCGACGATTTCCGTCCGCGATATCCACGGTCGCTATGTCTTTGCCAATGCCACTCTGGCCGCCTTTCACAAGCGGCCGGTCGACTGGTTTCCGGGCCGAACACTCGACCAGCTCTATGACGAGAACTATGTGCGCCATGTCCTCGAAGCCGACCGCCAGGTGATCAAGAGCGGACAAAAGCACGCCTTTCACCGCACCGATTATCTCGACCCGCAAGGCTTCACCAGCGCATGGCTGACCTCACGCGCGCCGATCCATGACGCGGCCGGCAATCCGAAATACGTCGTTTCCATCGGGCTCGACATCACCGAGCTGAAGCAAATGGAGGCGGCACTCCGGGAGAGCGAAGATCGCTTCCGCGTCATCGCCGACAGCATTCCGGCCTTGATCTGGATGAGCAACGACAAGGGCGACTGCATCTTCCTGAACAAGCAATGGTCCAGCTATACCGGCCGGCCGGTCGAGGAGGAGCTGGGACATGGATTCCTCGACAGCATCCACCCGGACGATCACGAGCGGTCCAAGGAAGTCGAAAACAGCATTCTCGCCCACCATCATCACACGACGGACGAGTACCGGCTGCGCGCCAAGGATGGCAGCTATCGCTGGTTCCTCGATACGCTGGTGCCGCGATTCTCCGCCGACGGCGCCTATCTCGGCCATATCGGCGTCCTGATCGACATCGAAGATCGCCGCAATCTCGAGGAGAAGCTGCGGCGCGTGCAGCGGCTCGAGGTGGTGGGCGAGCTCGCCGGCGGCATCGCCCACGACTTCAACAATCTGCTGACGGTGGTGATCGGCAATCTCGATCTCATCAACAGCAATCCCAAAGACACCGAAAAAGTCGCGCGGCTGTCGGCGAGTGCGATTCAGGCGGCCGAACGCGGCGCCGAGCTGGTCCACCGCATGGTGGCTTTCTCGCGCCAGCAGAATCTGAATCCGCGCCGCCTCGAGCTGAACGATCTGGTCGCACGGATGAGCGAGATGCTGCGCCCGTCCCTGAACGCCAACATCCGGATAGAGTTGAAGCTCGCTCCGGATCTCTGGCCCGCGCTCGCGGATTCCGGCCAGGTCGAGGATTCCTTCCTCAATCTCGCGCTCAACGCCCGCGACGCGTTGCCGGAAGGCGGAAAATTGACCTTCGAGACGGCGAATGTCGTTTTCGACAGCGCCGCGGCCACGCCCGATTCCGAGCTGCGGCCCGGGGCCTACGTCATGTTGGCGGTGACCGACACCGGCATCGGCATGACGCCCGAAGTGCTGGTGCAAGCCGTACAGCCCTTCTTCACGACCAAGGAGGTCGGCAAAGGCTCCGGTCTGGGCTTGAGCATGGTCTACGGTTTCATCAAGCAATCCGGCGGACATATCGAGATCGATAGCGAGGTCGGCCGGGGCACCTCGATCAAGCTCTATCTGCCCCGCTTCGTCGGTGCGACGGCCACGGAAGCGCCGCTCGCTCCCCGGCCATCGGTCGGGGGAGCCGAGACGATCCTGGTCGTGGAGGATGACGCCCTGGTCCGCGGCTTCGTCGTCGAGCAGTTGCGCGGCCTCGGTTACAACATCATCGAAGCGCATGACGGCGCGGCCGCCCTGGCGCTGCTGGCGGCCGGAACGAAGTTCGACCTGCTCTTCACCGACGTCATGTTGCCGGGCGGCATCCTGGGTCCCCAGATCCTGGAAGAGATGCGCCGGCAGCGGCCGAACTTGCGGGCGCTCTTCACCTCGGGCTATAGCGAGGATCATGTCCTGCCCCGGGACCGCGGCCCCAGCGCGGTCAAGCTGCTGCAAAAGCCCTATAGCCGGCAACACCTGGCGGCCGAGATCCGGGCGGCGTTGGACGCCAAGCTTGCTTCAGCCTGATATCCACTCCCGCGAAGGAACTGGCGATTGCAAATCCTGTCGGTGCTGATCGCCTCGCGCCTGGCCCCGTCGACCCGGCCGCAGGCCAACGGCAGCTTGCTGGTCGAGGCCGCGATCCAGTCGATCCGGGCGCAGACGGCCGCCACCCGGTTCGAGCTTCGCATCGTCATCGGGGTCGATCAGGGCACAAAAATCCCGGCGGCCCTTGCCAATCAAGATGGCGTCAGGATCGTCGAGAGCGACGGCAAGACCCAGGCTGCGGCCCTCAATGCCGCAGCGCGCCATATTGACGGCGAATTCGTTTCCTTTCTCGAGGATGACGATATCTGGGATCCGTTTTTTCTCGAGGCCGCCTTTGCTGCGCTCAATCTGAAGTCTTTCGGGTTCGCCTCCTCCAACCCACTGGAGATAAGCGAGGCCGACCGGCCGCTGCGTTTGAAGGATTTCCCCACCATGTCCGGGTGGCTGATGCCGCGCGCGACCTGGAACGCCGTAGGCGCGTTCGACGAAAGCTATCGCTGGCATCTGGATAATGACTGGTTGGGACGGCTCAACCGCTTGGACATTGCGCGCTGCCATCTCATTGAAGCCGGAGCGCCACGGGACTGGGCAGCAACCCAGCGGGACCGGCCCGAGATTGCGGCATTGCTCAAACACAGCAATGGCAAGGTCGAGCTGCTCAGGCACAGCCTGACCTGGCCCCTGGTCAGAAGGCTGCTGCATGACGGATCGGGAATTGCCCTGATCAACCGTGATGCGGGGGTCAAGTCCGAAAGTCGCGACGAGTATGAGCGCCTCATCCGCGACTATGGCTGTCTGCCCTGGTAAGAGCGCTCGCGGGGCCTCCTTCGAACGGGCAAATCAAGGTCTGGACCTGGCACGTAACGGCGGGCATCGTGTCGCCCGCGGGATGTTCTGCAACGAGCCGGGGAGAGCCGAGGATGCATCCGTCCTTATCGGAGTTCGTCACGAAATGCGAAGGCATCATCGCCGCCAAGGAGAAGGCCGCCGATCGGGTGACGATGATCGCGCCGCTGATGCAGACCCTCGCGGCCCAGGCCGACCAGTTCCTCTCCGACGATCACAAGCGCAGCGAGGAAGAGCATTACGCCCGCAATGCGATCCATATCGCGCCCAGCGGCAATCTCTCGCTCTTCGCCCTGGTCTGGCTGCCGGGGCAATGGACGCCGGTGCATGACCATGGCTGCTGGGGCGTCGTCGGCATCGTCAAGGGCGTGCTCGAGGAACGCAGCTATATGTCCGCGTCCGGGGATATCACCGCCGACACCAATATCCGCCTCAAGCGCGGCGGCGTCATCCTGCTGAACCCAGGCTCGGTCTCGAGCTTCGTGCCCAATCCGGACCACATCCACATGACGGGCGTCGCCAAGGTGCGCCAGACCTGCGTCAGCCTCCACCTCTATGGCCGCAACATGAACACCTTCCACACCTACGATGTGGATGCCGGCACGCGGCGCCTGATCGATGTGCCCCATCATGAGAGCCGCTGAGCCTAGCAGGATCACCACGCTCCTGACGCAGCGCCGCTACGACATCGGCTGCACCAGATAGCCGACGACTGCGCCAATCGACGCCACGGCGTTCCGGGCGCGACGATGCCTGGTCCCTTGTCGTGGTTTTTACGGATGGCGGGCCGCCCTGGAGGGTTCCGGCCAGCCCTATCTGATCGGCATGGCCGACGGGTCGCCTTTTGCATTGGCCGGCGTTTGGGAGACCTGGGTCGATCCGCGCAGCCAGCCCGACGCGACGACCTTCGCGATCATCATGACGGACGCGAACGAGCCGGTCCCGTCGATCGTGGCGCAACCGCTGGCTCGATGCCGGATCGCCTCAGGCAACCCGCGACATGTTGCGGCCCTGTCCGGCTGCGAAGATGCGGGGCCTTCCGCGTGAACAACCAGGTCAACGATAAGAAGACCAACGGCCCCGAGCCGATGGCGCCGCTGAACCGAGCGCGGGCGGCAGGCCGCTACTGGCCGGCGGCCTTGTAATAGCTGGCGACGTCGCCGGGGCAGTAAGGCTTGAGCAGCTCCAGATCGCCACTGTCCAGTTTCTCGATGCTCGCCGTCACCTGCGTGTCGAGCTTGGATTGCAGGTCGGGATCGGGCGTCTCCGTGCCGGCGGCGACGGCATCCAGGTGGCGCAGCTGCGCCGGGGTCACATTGTCCACGACATCGTTGGCCATGCAGGCCGAGATCTTATGGCGGAGGTCCGCAGGGATCTTGGCGAAGCTGTCGGTCTTCATGTGATCCTCGAACTGCGTCCGGAGCAGATCCCAATAGGTCACCTGGCCGGTCGGCAGCGGCCCGGATTGGGGGCCCGTCGTGCCCTGACTCGTGCAGCCTGCGAGCAAGGCCGCGGCCAAAAGGACCATCGGGAATCTCATCGTCACGACCTTTCTCATGATGAATGTTCCGGCACTGGACGGAAGCCGAAAGCTACGGGCTCCGGCCCGCGACTTTGCCCGAGCCAAGGCGGCAACGAAAGGCGTCATCGACGGACCCGAATTGATTGTCGACCGCCGCCGTCACGGCCGAGGGGTCGAACCCCGGATCGCCGGCATTGGCGAGCGCCCGCCACCAGCCTACAATTCCTTCCGCTTTCGATGCGGCGACATGGGGCTGGAGGGCCGGACGATGGGGTTGGATACGAACTCGAAAATCACGACTCCCGACCGGTACCCGCCGCGTCAGCCGGAGAGTACGACAATCGACCCCTTGCTCCGTGCTGGCGACGGCGGCCGGACGGTGGGGTTCAATACCATCCCGGAAATCATCGATCTCGATCGCTACCCGCTGCACCAGCCGGGGAGCGAAGCTATCGATGCACTGCTCCGCGAAGGCCGGGCCACGCTCAAACATGACGCGTTGTTCTCCCTGCCCGGTTTCGTACGGCCCGAGGCGGCCTCGTTCATGGCGGCCGAAATCGAAGCGCGCGTCCCACTGGCCTGCCGGCACGATACAGACAGACCCAGTTACGATAGTGACGGCAAGAGCTGGCCGGCCGGCCATCCGCGCACCGCGACCCATCTGTTCCGCTATCATCAGGTGCTGAACCACCAGATCCCCAACAACTCCCCGCTTCGCCGGCTTTACTGCTGGGAACCGTTGCGGGAGTTCCTGCGCCAATTGATGGGCTTCGAGACGTTCTACCGAAGCGAATGTCCGCATCTGGCCCTGTCCGCGAAGGTTGCCGGGGAGGGCGACACCGATGGCTGGCACTTCGATGGCAATGACGTCGTGTTTTCGATCGTCTTGAAGGAACCCGAGCAGGGCGGCCTGTTCGAGTACGTTCCCAATCTCCGCACCGAAAAAGACGAAAACTATGAGGGCGTGGCCGCGGTATTCGACGGCAATCGCGACGGCATGCGCAGCGTCAAGCTGTCCGCCGGCGACCTGAATGTCTTTCAAGGCGATTACACGCTTCACCGCGTGAGCCCGGTGAAGGGCGAACGCAAGCGCGTGGTCGGGCTGTTCTGCTACGACCGCGTGCCCGGCACCAATTTCGGCGAACCCTATATTGAGGAGCTGCGCCGGCATATGCCGGGGGCAGCGCCAACGCGAATTTCTTGAGCCGATTTTGGAATGTTGGTGAGCCCGATGGGATTTGAACCCATGGCCCTCTGATTAAAAGATCGCGGCGCCGGGCATTTGGATGTTTTAAGAATAAAACAAAACACCCCTAAAGCTACTGTTTGGGTTGGAGTTTCGGGCTCCAAGACCGCCATCAATGCGATGCGAGCGCCCGACCCGTCGGGCAAACAGCGTCTCCACTGGGACATCGATCTGCGCGGCTTCGGCGTTCTCGTCAGCGGCACGACAAACGCAAAGACCTTCATCGTTCAACGGGAGGTCGCCGGCAAAACACGGCGTATGACCATTGGCCCGGTCAACGTCCTCGATCTTGACGCGGCCAGAACGAAGGCCATTGCGCTCCTTGCCGACATGCATGCCGGTGTGGACCCCAAGGTAAAGCAACGAGCCGCCAAGGCCGCTGGGCTGACTTTGCAGGCGGTGCTGGATGATTATCTCAAGGCCCGGAAGGCGCTCCGCCCCACCACGGCCGACGACTACCGCGGGACTTGCGCTCGCTATCTATCCGGCTGGCTCGAACGCCCCATTGCCGACATAACACCCGATCTTGTCGAGAAGCGCCATGAGCGAATCCCTTCGTAGTTCGTGGTACTTTGCACCACGACTCTTCGGGACTAAATACCTCGATCTCGCCTATCCCCGGTGTCGCGGCTTCGTCTTCGACTTGCGTAAGCGACCTGCGCCGAGCCTGTTGCCGCGCGGTTTGGAACCATTGCCAGCCGCCTTCGGGCTGGCCAGGGCATCCGCAATGGCAACTTGTGCTAATAGCTCGATGAGCCGCAGATGATGCGGCGTCAGGGGGCGTTTCGCGGCACTCCTCATCTGCCTGCCCTCCCCGCCACCCGCGCGGCCTTCTTCGGCCTTCCTGGCCCCGCTGCGTGCTGATACTCAGCGGTGTGCAGGTGCGTGCGTACTTCTAGCCATGTGACGACCGCGCTTCGCTTGTATCGAATTCGACGCGGACCGATCCGAACGAACGGTGGGCCGTCACCGCGTGATCGCGCGGTGTCCAGCCATGGCTTTGTAACTCCGAGCCAAGCCGACAGCTCGTGAGGGCTCAAAAGCTGCTCTGGGCTTTTCGCAGTTGCTTCGGCCGCAAGTTTCGCGGCGCGACGATCAAGGTGAAATTGCCGACTGGCATGCTGACAGACGCCCGGCCTTGGGTCCCTTAGGACATTTTTTCAGGGAGCGCGGAATGCGCGGGGTGTCAGCGTCAGGTGGGCGACGATCAACAATCCAGCCGAGCCGAATGCTGTCGCGCGGGGATTAGGCTTAGACGCGCCGTGCTGTTTGTCAAACGAAAAACAAAACATTCGACGTATCAACAGCATAATCTAACGGTGCTATGCCACAACAAGTTGCAGGGGACGAAGCGTAACCCGCTCCGAAATTTTCAGCGCTTAATGCGATGGAATAAGTGGTACGTTTCCATGTCGCCGGTTGTGGAATGTCATGTTGACTCGACTCGGACGCGTAAGGTGATGTTCCTACCCCCGCTTTGCATCGAGTGCATTATTCGGGTCGTCGGGAGGAAACCATGGCGAACAAATTCACAGATGACATGGAACGTATCGAGTGGGCATTCGGTGCCATCAAGCTCATCGCTGATTGTTACGCGAGTGGCGTGGAGGGTTCGAAGCGCATTCAGGACATCACAGACATGCTCGCGATGGGCGGGGCAGAGAATGGGCTCAGGAAACACGTTGCCGTTGCCATCATGAAGGCCTACAGCAACAAGCCGGTTCCAAAGTAGATCGCGCTTCGTCAATGGCACTCCCGTCCTCAGTGCCTAGAACGTTCACTGTGCCGGCTCTCCGCACGCAACAAGGGCCGGGAAGGCTCTCGCCCGCCCAGCCCATGATCGTCGCTGGCCCCAATCCGGGGCCGGCATGCCCTCAGCAGGGCGCCTACCTCCTTGCGTTCGGATCGAATGACAGAAACCGCGAATTGGAAGCATCGAAATATTTGACATCGCCCTGCTTGTTCAGCCAGTCCCACGCAGTGGCCGGCAACCAGCCCGTGGCCGTGATCCTGTCGAGGAGAAGGAACACGTGCTGATATCCATCTGGCAGCACATTGCGGAATCTGAGGGTCAGATCGTTCTGCTCAAGAGGGGATCGGAAGATGTACACAGACGGAAGCCAATGCCACCAAGTATCGATGAAGCCGGCATCCTGAATATACTGGTGCAGCGCTTTTGGATTGAACCGCGGGTCGGCATGATTTAACGCCAAGAGATATATATTCATCATGGCTGCTCCTCCGGCCCTGGCGCGGGGAGGATGTCGGTCGCCGGATTGCCTGTAAGTGTCAGATCGGCGCCACGTTGGCTGAAGCCCTGGCGATTATCGCCCAGAAGCGCGAGGACCGCTTTCCGATGCTGATGATCCTCCGAGAGCAGCAGCGTTGGGTCCTTGATCGCGAAGTATATGAACGCCGCGAAAATGGCGACCAAGCATGCCGCGATCAGCGCCAGCAGATAGGGTGAGTACGCGGGCATCACCCACGCAAGAGCAAAGGCCCCGACGATGACCATGAGAAGTGT
>NZ_JBOHKS010000269.1:0-17937 GCF_050729195.1 Hypericibacter sp. | reverse complement strand
GATCCGGCGAACGCCGATGAGTTGCATGATGCGCTGGTGTGGCTCGGCTTCCTGGGCGCCAAGGAGGCGTCCGGCTGGAGCGACTGGCTGGGCGCGCTCGTCGGGCAGAACCGCGTGACCCGGCTGCGGGCACCCGGGATGGATATCTGGGTGGCCGCCGAACGGCTGGCCCAATACCAGGCGCTATGGCCCGAGGCGCGGCAAGAACCCGCGATCGCCGTGCCCGCCGGCTATGAAGGAGACGGGTCCGGCGATAGCGGGCTGGTCGAGATCCTGCGCGGACGGCTCGAAGGCCAGGGGCCGGTCACGCCCGGCGCGCTGGCCGCTCCGCTCGGCCTCGAGCCCGACGAAATCGCAGCGGCCCTCATCGCCCTGGAAGCCGAAGGCTTCGCCATGCGCGGGCGATTCACGCCCGGCGTCAATGCCGACGAATGGTGCGCCCGGCGGCTCCTCGCCCGCATCCACCACTACACCATCAAGCGCCTGCGCGCCGAGATCGAGCCGGTGGCCGCGCGCGATTTCATGCGCTTCCTGTTTGCCTGGCAGCATGTGACGGCCGACGCGCAGATGGAGGGCCCGGAGGCGGTCGCCGCGACGGTCGCCCAGCTCGAAGGCTTCGAAGCGCCGGCAGGCGCCTGGGAGACCGAGATCCTTCCCTCGCGCGTCAGCGACTATGAGGCGGCCTGGCTCGATGATGAATGCCTGGCGGGCCGCGTGGCCTGGGCGCGATTGAAGCCTCGCAACGGCAGGCAGAACGGCGCCGAGCGCGGCGTGAGCCCCGTGCGCACCACGCCCATCACGCTGCTCGCCCGCCGCCATGCGCCGTTCTGGCAGGCCTTGTCGGCGAACGGGGACGCGGCGGCTCTGCAGCCGAGCGGCCGGGCTCAAGCGGTCGTCGATTTCATTCGCGAGCATGGCGCCTCCTTCTTCGACGAGGTGGTCGCCGGGACCGGACTGTTGCGTCCGCAGGCCGAAGAGGCGCTGGCTGAGCTGGTGGCGCTGGGCCTGGTGACCTCGGACAGTTTCGGGGGTTTGCGCGCGCTGCTCGTGCCCTCCGACCGACGCAAGCCAAGCGCCGGTGGACGTCGCCGGCGCCGCACCATCGATCACGGCATGGAAGAGGCGGGACGCTGGGCGCTCGCGCGGCGTGGCAAAGCCGAAGCGAACGGGCAACCCGTCAGCGCCGAGGCCGTCGAGCATGCCGCGCGCAGCTTGCTGCAGCGCTATGGCGTCGTGTTCTGGCGGGCGCTGGAGCGCGAGGCGGACTGGCTGCCGCCCTGGCGCGAGCTGCTGCGCGTCTATCGGCGGCTGGAGGCTCGCGGCGAGATTCGCGGCGGCCGGTTCGTGGCCGGCTTCTCTGGCGAGCAGTTCGCGCTACCCGAGGCGATCGGTCTCCTGCGCGAGATCAGGCGCAAGGAAGGAGCGGGCGACTGGGTTTCTCTCTCTGGTGCGGACCCGCTGAACCTGGCCGGCATCCTGACGCCGGGACCGAAACTGGCGGCGCTGACCGGCAACCGCCTGCTCTATCGGGACGGGCTCCCGATCGCTTCGCTGGCCGGCGGAGAAACGCGCTTCTACGAGACGCTGGATCCGGCGACCGAGTGGCAGGCACGGAAAGCGCTGCTGCGCGGGACCGTGCCGGCGATGGACGAACTCCCGGTTCACTGAGCCGGCCGGCGCCCCGCAGCCCTCAGGCCGGGGCGGCGAAGCTTCCGGGGCTCTTTGCCGTGGCATGCCACTCCGGCTTGCGCTCCTTGGTCGCTTCCTTCAGGGCATGGCGCACGCCGTCGGCGCTCAGGTCCGTGCAGTAGACCGGCGTGCCGGGTTGCTGGCGCCAGGACTCGTCCAGTCCGCCCGCA
This sequence comes from Hypericibacter sp., assembly GCF_050729195.1. Taxonomy (NCBI): domain Bacteria; kingdom Pseudomonadati; phylum Pseudomonadota; class Alphaproteobacteria; order Rhodospirillales; family Dongiaceae; genus Hypericibacter; species Hypericibacter sp. The sequence continues at coordinate 16,078 of NZ_JBOHKS010000269.1, read as the reverse complement.
TCGAGGCCGTCGAATCCGAGCTCTTCGACCAGACGCAGCACGACAGATTTCGCGGCGGCATTATCACCGGCGACGGGCAGCGCGATGCGCCCGGCGGCGCCAGCCGGGCGGCCCAGCTCCATCAGATGCTGGGCGTAAATATTGTTGAAGGCCTTGACCACCTTCCGCCGGATCCGCTGCTCCACCCATCGGCTTTCGAGCAGGCCTTTCTCGATCCCGTCGATGCGGCCGTCGCGCTGGCGGGGATAGTAATTCCCGGTATCCACCACGACGACGTCCTCGGGCACGCCCTTGAACAAATCGGCGGGAAGCTCCGGAATCCTTCCCTCTTGAATCGTGACCACGACGACGGCCCCGCTTCGTGCCGCTTGCGCCACCGAGACGGCGGTCGCTCCCGTTTCCTTCACCAGTTTCGCGAGCGTCTCGGGGCCGCGTGAGTTGGCGACGAAAACCTCATGCCCCAGCGCCCGGAAGCGGCGCGTCAGGGTGCCGCCGATCTGGCCGGCGCCGATGATCCCTATTTTCATGATGTTCTCCTCTTCAGGTGAAGACGGACGCGACGTCTCACGCCGCGCATAACAAAGCGCAAGCCGAAGCCATGGTGAAGGCAACGCGGCCCTGCTGGGACATGGGGATGCGCCCCGGGCGATGCATCACCCCTGCATTGAACGTAATGATCGAACGATCGGCGGGAACGACCCCGGGCGCGACGGGGTCATTCAGCGCCGGGCCATCGCCTTCAAAAGTCGGCGGATTCGCCGGCAGGCATCACCCTTACCGGCTTCCGGTCTTCGGAGCCGCCCTCAACCGCTTTTTAAGCTTGTTCCGTCAGTCTCCTGGGGCGGCATCATCTCGCCCCAGCGGCCCGCGCAGCCCATTGCTGGAATTACGGGAAACCGCCGAATCCGGCCGAACCCAAAAGGGGCGGCAGTCCATGTAGGGCGCAACTTCAGGCAAGGCATCGCCGATGAAGCTCATCGTCCAGATCCCCTGTTTCAACGAGGAAACGACGCTGCCGCAGACCGTGGCGGACATTCCGCGCTCGATCGCGGGTGTCGATCGTATCGAGCTCCTGATCATCGATGACGGCTCGAGCGACCGCACCGTCGAGGTCGCCGAGGCCCTGGGTGTCGATCACATCATCCGCCACAAGACCAACAAGGGGCTGGCGGCGAGCTTTCGGACCGGGCTCGATCGCTGTCTCTCCTTGGGCGCGGACATCATCGTCAACACCGACGGCGACAATCAATATGCCGGCGCCGATATCGCGCGGCTGGTCCAGCCCATTCTCGAAGGCAAGGCCGATATCGTGGTGGGCGACCGCCAGACCTCGAAGGCGGCGCATTTCTCGCCGGCGAAGCGGCTGCTTCAGCTCGTCGGCAGCTGGGTTGTGCGCAAGCTCTCCGGCACCGACATCCCCGATGCGGTCAGCGGCTTTCGCGCGATCTCGCGCGAGGCGGCGCTCAATCTCAACATCGTGTCCGCTTTCAGCTACACGACCGAGATGCTGATCCAGAGCGGCCGCAAACGCATGGCGATCACGTCGGTGCCGGTCAGTACCAATCCCAAGACGCGCGAATCCCGCCTGTTCCGCAGCATCCCCGGTTTCGTGCGCAAATCCGCGACGACGATGCTGCGCATCTACTCGATGTATCAGCCGCTGAAGACCTTCTTTATGCTGGGCCTGGCCCTGATCTTCGCCGGTTCCATTCCGGTGACGCGCTTCCTGATCGCCTATCTCGAGGGGCAGGGCGAAGGCAAGATCCAGTCGCTGGTCCTGGGCGGCGCCTTGCTGGTGATCGGCCTCACCACCTTCCTGATCGGCATGCTGGCCGACCTGATCAATTTCAACCGGCAGCTTCTCGAGATGACGCTGGAGAAGGTGCGGCGCCTCGAGCTGGCGCAGAATGCCTCGGCAGCGAACGCGAAGAGCATCACGGACCAGGTCGCCCAGGTGGCGGAGAGAACCGCCAACTGGAAGGACGCCCCGGGCACATCGGCCAGGCCTTCGGCGATCGCAGCCCCCGTCGACCGCGCGCGGGCGTCGGGCGCGGGCGGTCGCGCGCGACGCTGAGCGGCTCCCGGCGCGGCCGGGCAGAAGCCGCCTCCAAAATCGCGAAATCACACGGCTTGAGCGCTTTCCCGTGCGGGTGGAGGCTGTCACAAAAGCCTATGATTTTGATATTTGCCTGCCACCAACCGTCAAGATATCCTCGACCCCGCGCTGAAGTGGCGATGGGACCCAATCATGTCGCCCGCCAGCGCTACAGGAAGAGTGGCTCAAGGGGATCGTCGGCTCGCCGATGATCGGCGCAACGCCAGCGGGCGACGCCGGATGCAGGACGATCGGGATCCCTCGGATGAACGCAGACGGCGTCGGAGCTTCCGCTCCCCCGTCCCGTGAGTAACCGGTCCGGCGCGGATGGCCGCATCGGACCCAGCGCCGTCATTTCCGCCTTTCTTGACGACCCCGATATCGCTCGCCCTTCGCCTCTCGGAAAAGATTGAATAAACATTCAAATGGAGTAGCGGGACCTTGCAGACCGACTTGCGCCACACCCAACTGTTCAAGCGCATCCAGAAGGCGGATGCCGACTGGCTGCAGCTGGGTGCCCACCAGACGCCGGACCTTTACGACATCGCGCTCTCGCCCGACGGCCGCACCATCGCCGGCAGCGGCGTGTTCGCTGAAATCCTCGAAGGTACGCTGCCCCAGCATATCTGCCTGGTCGACACCGCCAGCGGCGAGCTCAAGGTCGTCTCCTCGGGCCCGTCGACCGACCTCTCGCCCAAATGGTCGCCCGACGGCCGCCGCCTCGCCTATCTCTCCGACCGCGACGAGCCCGGCATCACCCAGCTCTGCCTGCTGGATATCGCCTCGAAGGCCGAGACGCGCGTGACCGTGAAGGGTCTCTGGGTCGAATATGCCCATTGGTCGCCCGACGGCGGGTCGGTTCTGCTCGGTGCCGCCGAGCGCGGCGTCGATCTCTCGGGTTTCCAGGGCGGCTACACCTTCCAGACCTCGGACCCGTCCCTGCCCGACTGGACGCCGCAGGTCGATATCGGCGTCGACGACAGCCAGTGGCGCAGCCTCTGGATCTATGACGTCGCGACGGCGGCCCTGCGCCGCCTGACCGCCATCGGCCTCAATCCCTGGGAGGCCTGCTGGGCCGGCGACAAGGCCATTGCCTGCATCGCTTCCGATGGTCCGCATGAGAACGACTGGTACAAGGCAAGCGTCCGGCTGATCGACGTCGCCACCGGCAAGGCGCGCACGGTCTATACGCCGAAAGACCAGATCGGCTGGCTTTCGGCCTCGCCCAGCGGCACGCAGCTGGCGCTCGTCGCCTCCTTCAGCAGCGACCGCCAGTCGACGACCGGCGATCTCATGATCGTCTCGGTCAAGGACGGCTCGGCACGGCGCGGGGACACCAATGGCGCCGACATCACCTTCACCGCCTGGCAGAGCGAGACCGACATCCTCATCGCCGGCATCCGGTCGCTGGAGACCATGCTGGCGCTCTGCGACGCCCGGACGGCGCGCTCGCGCGAGCTCTGGTCCGGAACCGAGACCACGCTGGGCGGCGAGCGCTTCTTCCCCTTCGTGAGCCCCGCGGCGGCACCCGGCGACTGCGCCGTCACGATGGAGGGATTCTTCACGCCGCAATCGCTGGGCCTGTTCCGCGGCGGCGAGATGAAGACCTTCAAGCGCCTGGGACCCAAGGGTGCCGAGGCCAGCCTCGCCGCGCTGGGCCGCGCCGAGCCCTATCGCTGGAAAGCCAAGGACGGGCTCGAGATCCATGGTTGGCTGCTGCGCCCGGTCAAAGGCAGCGGCCCGCGCGCCGTCATCGTCGATGTGCATGGCGGTCCGGTCTGGTCCTGGCGACCCACCTGCGCCGGACGAAGCTCGCTTTACGTCACGCTGCTGCAGGCGGGTTACGCGATCTTTCAGCCGAACGTGCGGGGCAGCACGGGCCGCGGACAGGAGTTCGCGCGCCTGGTTGCGGGCGACATGGGTGGCGGCGACGCCCAGGATATCCTCTCCGGCCTCGACCAGCTGGTCGCCGAGGGCATCGCCGATCCGAAGCGCCTCGGCGTCACCGGCGTCTCCTATGGCGGGATCATGGCGGCCTGGATCATCACCCAGGACACGCGCTTCGCCGCTTCCGTGGTCGTCTCACCCGTCACGGACTATGTGAGCGAGCAGCTCACCAGCCATATCCGCGGCTTCTGCGAGAATTTCCTCCTGGACAACTACAAGAATCCAGGCGGCGAGTATTTCAAGCGCAGCGCCATCATGTTCGCCGACCGGGTGAAGACGCCGACGATGAATATCTGCGGCGCGCTCGACCGCAATTGTCCCGCGGTGCAGGCGATCGAGTTCCACCGGGCCCTGCTGCAGCATGGCGTCAAATCCACGCTGGTGCATTACCCGAAGGAGGGCCATTGGGTGCAGCACCATCCGGCGATCGCCGATTACGGTGCCCGCGTGGTGACCTGGTTCCAGGAGCATATGCCGGCCTGACGAAGGCCGGCCGCGACCGAAATTCCTAGCCGAAACCGGATGAAACCTTTGGGGAGCTTCACGATGGATCGTGGTGAATTGACGGCTCGACGGATCCTGACGTCATTGCGGGGCGGGCGGCTGTCCCGGCGCGAGGCCCTGGCAGCGCTCTCGACCGCGGGATTGTCCGCGACGGCCTTGCGCATCTTGGGCGGCTCGGCCTGGGCCGATTCGCCTCCGGATGCCGTCGGCCCCGGCGGCATTGCGCTGGCGCGGCCCAACCGCCCGGTGAAGCTGCCCGTCTTCCAGAAGCCGATCGAGAGCGGGCTCAAGCCCGAGAAGGGCGGCACCTTCAATATCTTCAACTACGCCGATTATGTGGACAAGAAGCTGCTCGATGCCTTCGCCAAGAAGTATGACGTCAATGTCCAGGTGACGACCTTCGACAGCATGGACCAGGCGATCACCCGGCTCGCGACCAAGGCCGTCCGCAACATGGACGTGACCAATGTCATCAGCAACCGGATCGCGCAAGCCGTCGCCGGCAAGCTGGTGCAGCCGATCAACAAGGACTACATCCCGAATTTGCAGAAGAACTGCTGGCCGCAGTTCATGAGCCCGTTCTACGACGTCGATGCGCAATACACGATCCCCTACACGGTCTACACGACCGGGATCGGCTGGCGTAGCGACAAGGTCTCCGAAGACATCGCCAAGATGGACAATCCCTGGTCGATCTTCTGGCAGTCCGAGAAATACAAAGGCTATGTCTCGATCCTCGACGATTCGCGCGAGGCGCTGGTGGCGGCGATGCTCTATCGTGGCGAGTACGACCTCAATACCGAGGACCCGAAGGTCATCGACAAGGCGCTCGAGGATCTCCTCGCCTTGACCTCGATCTGCAACGTCAAGGTCAACATCACCGGCTACCAGACGCTGCCCGAGGGCAGCTGCTGGCTGGCGCATAACTGGTCCGGCAACGTGTTGAGCGCGGTCCTCGCCTTCATGCCCGAGGGCGGCGATCCCACGAAGATCCAGTATTGGGCGCCGCCTCCCGGCAAAGGCCCGATCCAGAACGACATGTGGGCGGTCTGCGCCGGTTCCAAGAAACCGGTCCTGGCGCATCTCTGGCTGAATTTCCTGCTCGACGAGGACAACGCCTATCACAACTTCGTCGACTATAACGGCTATCAGCCGCCGCAGAACTCGATCACGCCGGAACGGCTCGTCGCCAGCAAGCTGATCCCGGAGAATCTGCACACGGCGATCATGACGGCGAAGGATCTGGGCCCCGACTCCCTGCAGGAGGCCGCCCTCACCAACGAAGGCCTCAAGCTCTGGCAGTCGGCCTATGCCCGCTTCAATGGCGGCTGAAATCCAACCATAGGGGTCGATAGCCCATCCTTCGACAGACAGAAGCCCCGGCGCCGCAGCGTCGGGGCTTTTTGTTGGGCTTTGCGGGAGGCGTCGGATAAGAGGACCCTCACGCTTCGATGCCGCCTTGGTCCGCCGCGATCCGGCACTATATTGCCCCTTGAGTCCGGTTCCCGGATTGCTGTCGATCTTCGCTGCCGCATGAACATCGCGTCATGTCAGGCGTGGAGAATCCATTTCCTGTGAGAGGCCATTGATGAGCGTCGCCACCACCCGCCTGGGCCGCACCGGCCTGACCGTCTCCCGTCTCGCGCTGGGCACCATGACCTTCGGGCTGCAGACCGAGGAGGATGTGGCCCGCAGCATCATGAGCAAGGCCGCCTCGGGCGGCATCAATTTCCTCGATACCGCCGATGTCTATCCTCTGGGCGGCGATCTCAAGACGGTCGGCCGTACCGAGGAGATCGTCGGCCGCTGGCTCAAGGGCCAGCGCGGCCATTTCATCCTGGCGACCAAGGCCGTCGGCAAGATGGGACCGAATGAATGGGACCAGGGCGCCTCGCGCAAGCATCTGCTCGACGCGATCGACGCCTCGCTGCGCCGGCTCCAGACCGACTATGTCGATCTCTATCAGCTTCATTCCGACGATGCGTCGACGCCCCTCGACGAAACGCTGGCCGCGCTCGATACGATCGTGACCTCGGGACGCGCGCGTTATATCGGCGTCTCGAACTTCCTCGCCTACCGCCTCGCCACGGCGCTGGGCCGCGCCGAGCTCAAGGGCCTCACGCGCGTTATCTCGGTCCAGCCGCGCTACAGCCTGCTGTTCCGCGAGATCGAGCGCGAGCTGCTGCCGCTGGCGGATCAGGAAGGGCTGGGCGTCATTCCGTACAACCCTCTCGCCGGCGGCTTCCTCAGCGGCAAGCATAAGCAGGGCGGCGCGCCGACGCCCGGCACGCGCTTCACCGTCGGCAACTCCGCCGAACGCTATCAGGAGCGCTATTGGAACGACCGCGCCTTCACCACGGTCTCGAAGATCGTCGGGCTGGCGGCCGAGGCCGGCGTCTCGCCCACCACGCTCTCGATCGCCTGGGTGCTGGCCAACCCGATCATCACCGCGCCCCTGCTGGGGGCGAGCCGCCCCGAGCAGCTGGAGGATTCCCTGGCCGCCGCCGCCTATCGGCTCGATCCGGCCCTCAAGCAGAAGCTCGACGAGCTCACGCTCGAATATCGCCGCGGCGATGCGGTGCGCTAGATCGCGGCCTCGCCCCACCCGCCGCCGGCACTGACAGAAAGGAGTCCGATATGCCCCTCGCCCGCATCGATCTGATCCGGGGCAAGTCTCCGGCCTATCGCCGGGTTATCGGCGATGTCGTCGCCGAAGGCATTGTCGATATCCTCAAGGCGCCGAAGGGCGACCGCTTCCAGGTCATCGCGGAGCATGACGCGGCCGATTTCATCTTCGACCCGACCTTCCTCGATATCGAGCGCTCGCCCGACTGCGTCTTCATCCAGGTGACGCTGAGGACGGGGCGCAGCCTCGAGCAGAAACGCGCCTTCTATAAATGGGTGGTGGACGAGTTGCAGGCACGGCTGCACATGCGCCGCGAAGACCTGTTCATCAACCTGGTGCCGAACGGCAACGAAGATTGGTCGTTCGGGAATGGCGAGGCCCAGCTGGTGAAATAGACCGGGCCTTGTCCGGAAAAACTGACCGCTCACACGCAAACAGGCCGCCTATATGGCGGCCTGTTCCGTTCGTCATAGCCTAGAGATATCGCGGCGAAGAATTATCTCGCCTGCTCACGGGCGCGGTGCAGCGCTTCCGAGAACCGATCCAAGCTTACGTCCAATGACTGTTGCTTCCCGCCCGCGGGCGTGAACACCAGATGCACGGTCTTTCCCGATTCCATCAGATCGATGATCTTCTTGGATTGAGCCGGGGGCGCCAGCAGGGCGACGTCGCCACTGCTCGAGAACGTCCAGGTCTCCTTGTCCACGCTGATCGTGATCTTGCTGTTCGGTGCGAAACCGTTGAGCGCGTTGAAGGCCACGCGCTCCGATCCGAACGTCCGGTTTACGCCAAAGCGGACGAAGTTGCCCGCGCTGTCGTTCAACGGCTGGGCATGAAAGGCGTTGCAGAACACATAATGATAGACCGTGTTCTTGGTGCAGATGACCGTCCAGGACCCGAAGTCCTCAGGCTGCATCTGCTCTTCTTCGGACTGTGCGAACGCGCTCGGCACGACGCTGAGAACGCCGGCCGAGCCCATGGCCAATGTCGCGCACATCCACAAAGACGCTAAAATCTGTCTACGCATAGTTTCTTCTCCCCACATTTGAAATCGGCTCATTTTGCCCAGGAATGCCGCAAGAAGATAGCGGGATCGCCTAAACCCCGGGGCCCATTTAGGAATTTAGACTTTCAATTGATTGGCGGCTCGTCCAGTGACGTCGTTCCGGCCGCCCGGACGAGGCGGCTATGCGTGTCCTCCCGTCACAGAAGGTCGAACCTGTCGTTCGTGATCTCGCAGGTCCTGGCATTGCCGCTGACGCCACTGTTCCGGATGATGGGTGCCGGATCTCGCATGCCTTGATCGAGACCAGAAAAACCTGCCGTAGAATCGTTGTCGGGTGTTCCGGGCGGATTCCTGTCATCCCTTTGCCAACACAACAGCAGATTCCTCATAGTTGGGTTCGGAACTTCGCATCGGTGAACCTTGAGGAGCGGGTACAATTCCCGTTCAGCGTGATGACAGACAGGGGCGCCCCCGGCCCCGATCGAGGAGGACATAATGACCAAGGGATCCGACCTGCTGGTGGCAGCCCTCGAGAACGAGGGGGTCGACCGGATATTCGGGATTCCCGGCGAAGAGAACCTCGATGTCGTCGAGTCTATCCGCCGTTCCTCGATCCAGCTTGTCCTGACGCGCCACGAGCAGGCGGCCGCCTTCATGGCGGCCACCTATGGGCGCCTGACCGGCAGGCCCGGCGTCTGCATCACCACCCTGGGGCCCGGCGCGCTCAACCTCACCACCGGCGCGGCCTACGCCCTCCTCGGCGCCATGCCGATGATCATGATCACCGGCCAGAAGGGGATCCTCTCCTCACGCCAGGCGCGGTTCCAGATCGTGGACGTGGTCAACACGATGCGGCCTTTGACCAAGCTGTCGCACCAGATCGTCTCGCCCCGCATGATCCCGACGCTCGTGCGCGAGGCCTTCCGGGTGGCGCAGGAGGAACGGCCTGGGCCCGTCCATCTGGAGCTGCCCGAGGACATCGCCGCCGAGGCTTGCGAGGCAATGGCGCTGGTGCCGCCCCACCCGGTGGAGCGGCCGCTCGCCAGCGCCGAGGCGCTGGACCGGGCGGCCCAGATGATCCTCGCCGCCGAGCGGCCGCTGATCATGGTGGGGGCCGCCGCCTCCCGGCCGCGCTCGACCGCGGACCTCGCCCATTTCGTGCTGCGCAGCGGCATCCCCTATTTCACCACGCAGATGGGCAAGGGCACGGTGCCCGGCGGCACGGAGCTCTATATGGGGACCGCCGCCCTCTCGGAGCGCGACTATGTGCATGAGGCGATCGAGCGCGCCGACCTCATCATCACGATCGGCCATGACACGGTCGAGAAGCCGCCCTTCATCATGGGCGCCGGCGGCCCCGAGGTGGTCCATGTCGGCTATCAGCCCGCTCATATCGAGCAGGTCTATTTCCCGCAAGCCGAGGTGATCGGCGATATCGGCCCGTCGCTGCACCTGCTGGCCGACCGCCTCGAGGGCAAGCTCACCAGGGCCGCCGCCCTGCTGCCCTTGCGCGAGGGCATCCTCGGTCACATCGCGGCACGCGCCACCGAGGACCGCTTCACGCCGCAGCGGCTGGTGCATGACATCCGTCAGGTGATCCCGCCCGACGGCATCGTCGCGCTCGACAACGGCATGTACAAGATCTGGTTCGCGCGCAACTACCGGACGCGGGTCGCCAATACGCTGCTGTTGGACAATGCGCTCGCCACCATGGGTGCCGGCCTGCCTTCGGCGATCGCGGCCGCCATGCTGTTTCCCGATCGCCGCGTCTTGGCGGTGTGCGGCGATGGCGGCTTTATGATGAACAGCCAGGAGATGGAGACCGCCGTCCGGTTGAAGCTCAATCTCGTGGTGCTGGTGATCGAGGACGGCGCCTACGGCATGATCCGCTGGAAACAGGCTGTGGACCAGTTCGCCGATTTCGGCATGACTTTCGGCAATCCCGACTTCGTGAAATACGCCGAGGCCTATGGTGCGAGAGGCCGGCGGGTGAAGGCCATCGGCGATTTCATCCCGACGCTGGAACAGGCTTTTGCAGAAGGCGGCGTGCAGCTGGTGGTGGTGCCGATCGATTATTCGGAGAACATCCGCGTGCTGGTCGACGAGCTCCGCGAGCGGCATCCCGTGGTCATGTCAAATCGACATCCATCCTGATGTTCAAGGGCAACGCTCGAACGGGCGGCCCGGGAAAGTTGTCGCCCCATTGCTCCGACGATCCCACCAAGCTCAGCCCAGAACGGCGGATTGATCGGCGAGGATGCGATCATAGAGCGCCATCGAGTCTGTACCGAAGGGTTCCTCCGGCGGAGCAAAGTTGATCCAATTCCGATCGGGATCGCAACCGCGCACCAGCATGGCATAATCCCGTTCTGCAACGGTCTGGCGCACGCCTGGTGTCACGTACCGGATCGCAACACCGATGCGTCTGTCCTGCGATAGATTCGGACCGGAAGAGTGGAACATGCGTCCATGATGCAATGACATTTGTCCTGGCTGGAGGACAATGTTGCTGGCCGTGCTTTCTTCCACCTCGACCTCGATCTCCTGGCCGCGGGACAACAGGTTGTCCTTGTGGAACGTCTCGCGATGCGGGAGCAGCGGCTGATGATGCGATCCTGCAACGAATCTCATGCATCCGGATTCCACTGTGGCCGGCGACAGGGCGACCCACGCGGTCATCTGCTCATCAGTCTCTCCCAGCCCCCAATAAGTAAGGTCCTGATGCCAGCTGACGATCTTGCGGGTACCAGGCTCCTTGATGAACAGCTCGCAGCTCCATACCAGGAGATTGGGACCGAGAAGACTCTGCACCACGTCGAGTATCTTGCTGGTTCTTGCGATTCGGGACATGAACGGGATCACGACATGTCCATTCACGCGAAAGAACCTGCTCAAAGGTTGCGGCAACGAACCCGCTCCATACCGCTGCTCCAGGCTCTCCATTTCCGCCCGATAATTCGCGGCCTCCTCCCTCGGGAGCACATCGACGGGAAAGAGAAACCCGTCACGGCGATACTGAGCGACCTGTGCGGGCGAAAGAGGAAAGGACATGTTGCCTCAGATCTTGGCTTTACTGTTGGCTGATGAGATGCCTGCCGCCGGCAGCCCCGCGGTCGTTTGCGAAACCATTCTCCTCGCCTCGCGGCTCTCGCAAGAGCCGAGCTAGGCTCCGAACGGGGTTCGTGCAAATATCCGTCTCACCATGGACTCGAAGGCTTCAAGCGGCATGGTATCGTAATTGGGGTCGAAGGAAACCTGGTCCCAGCGCTCGCAGAACGAGGCGGTTCTCTCGAACATGGGATGACCCCGGAACTCCTCCCGGAGGAACCGATTCAGGCCAATATGGTGGAAATAATAGTAGGCCTGAAAAGCGCCGTGGTTATGCAGCAGCCAGTGGTTATCGGCGCTGACATAGGGTCTGAGGATGGCAGCGCCGAGTTGGGAATGGTTCTCCGGTGCCAGCGTATCGCCCACATCGTGCAAGAGAGCGCAGACGACCGTCTCCTCGTCGGCGCCGTCGCGGTGGGCCCGGGTCGCGGCCTGCAGCGAATGCTCGTAGCGGTCGATTCTGTAGCCCAGCTTGTCGCCGGCCAACAGCTTGAACTGAGCCAGCGCGGCGTCGGCCACGCCATTGGCCAGCCGCTCGTAATGCCGCATGAGCAGCCGATAGTCCTCATAGGTCCCTTCATCCATGCGGATGAAGTCGACGAGATCGTCCTTCATCGTCGCCCTCGACCCTAGCTCGAGAACTTCACGTAATCGAAGACTTCGTTGTATTTCGTTTGCAGATCCTTGCGGATCTCCTTGATGAAAATCGCTCCGTTCAAGGTTCTATCGGGATCTTCGATCCCCAGCGCCTCCAGCCGCTCCTTGTCGGCGATCTTGAACGCCTCCATGTTGGCGCTCCCATAGCCATAGTCCTCGATAAGGAACTTGCCGACTTCCGGTGCCATATACGCATTGATGAACTCGTAGGCCAGATCCGTCGGACCGCGACGGTTCTTGAAGAGCACGAGCCCATCGGTCCAGGTCAGCATGCCTTCCTTCGGTTGCATCATCGCGATCGGAACCCCTTGCTTCTTCAGCAGCGCGGCCGAGGCGTTCCAGGCATAAGAGGCAACGACTTCCCCGCTCGAGAGGCTCTGCTCGAGGTCGGTCTGGCTCGACCAATAGAAGCGGAGCAGCGGCTTTTGCGCCAGGAGCTTCTCCTTCGCTTTGGCAAGCTCGTCATCGGTCATGGCGTAGCGATCCTTGGCACCGATGAGGAGGCCGGCGAGGGCGACCACCTCGACATCGTCGCGCTGCGAGAGGCGCCCCTTCAGCGACGGATCCCAGAGAATCTCCCATGATTCTTCCTTGGGCTTGACCAGGTCGGGACGATAGACGACGGATGAATTGCCCCAGCTGCAAGGTGCGATCCACATCTGGTTGTCGACGAATTCGAGTTTCTGGAGCGGAGGAAAGACCTCGTTCCAATGCGTCAGGCGCGAGAGGTCGATCGGATCGATCAGCCCGGCGTCCCGGTAGGTCTGCACGATGAAGCTGGTGTCATGCGCAAGATCGGGCTGATAGCCGGCACGCACCTTCTGAAGGCCTTCGCGGTCGCTACCCATGAGCATGAAATCCGGCTTTGGATGCTTCTTGTAGTAGTCGGGCGCCATCTCGGGAATGTCGTAGCCCGACCAGGTGAGCACCGAGAGGTTGTCTGCCGCCCGGGCCTGCCGCCCGAAGACGGAAGCGCCGGCGATGCCGATGCCCAGATAAGCCATGAGGCGGTTCAGCTCTCGCCGCGAAATCCGCCCCTTGCGCAGATCCGAGATTGCGCCCTTCGTCTCACCGACCCTCATGACACGTCTCCCCTTGGGCTTTCTTGGCTGTCGTTACGACGAGGCCCGCCATGGCCTGCGGTTACGTCGGATCTCCGGGCTGCGCAGCGTCAGCTTATGGACATCCCGCAGGCAATCTCGCGGCCACTTGAGCCTGAAGCGCCACCCGAGCGTCGCCCATGAAGCCCGAGAGGCCTACATCATTATGGCCGAATCGGATTCGCAGTAAAGTAATTTATTAAACGATCAAAAAATTTTCTGTCGGCCGAACGCGACCCGGCACCGGCGAGGCAAGACCGATGGCATCGGAAGAACTCGACCGGCGACACGGCACACACCGGGCAGACCTGCGGCAGATTCCTCTGGCCTGCGTTTCCGCGAGAAGCCCGGGCCGGAAGGGCATCTGCAGGCGCAACAAAAATTGTTGGCGGCAATGTTTGGATTTCCTGCAAGGATGTTCTGGGAGGCAGTTGATAATGCCAACATGTATGCGAGCATGGCTTGTCCGGATCGGGCGGTTCCGGCAGACGTCAAATCGAGCGAGGTCCGGAAATCTCGGACCCTTGGCACATCGACTTCGCTATCTCTGAGGACCCATGAAAGCTAGACACGGCAACCGTCCCCGGACGCATCCCGAGATCAACAGATTTCGGCGACACAGCTTCATTGCGGCGACGCTGAAGGTGATTGCCGAGAATGGCATCGAAAATACGACCATGGCCAAGATCGGCGAGGCCGCAAACGTCTCCGGCGCGCTGGCCAGCCATTACTTCAGCAGCAAGGAAGATCTGCTGATCCAGGCTTATCAGGCGCTGTTCGATACGGTCTTCGAGGAGGCGCATCGGGCAGCGAGTCAGTTTCGAAATGAGCCCGTGAAACAGATCAAGGCCATCATCGCCGCTGTCTTCGGAAGGGTGGCTTTCACCACCATAACACGCGGCGCCTATCTGCGATTCTGGGCGGCATCGCTTTCCAATCCCGAGCTCCTCAAGATCAGCAGAAAGTCCTATCAAAAGGACATCGAAGCGATCGAGCGGCTGATGCAGCGCGCGGCTCCCGACAGCAAGGACTTCAATGCTCGTCGGGCCGCACTCAGCCTTGTTTCCATGATGGATGGGTTCTGGCTGGATATGTCCTTTGCCAAGAATACGCTCACGGCGAAGCTGGCGGTCGAACTCTGCTGCCAGTATGTCGATGTGCTTTTGCCTGGATCGGCCCCATCGGACGATAAGGATGACGCGCGACGACTTGCTCATCCGGCGATCGGCGTTCCACCCACTTGAAGTCTCGTCCGGTCGCGAGCCGCGATTGAAGGAGCACCCCTTCGTGGCGGCGGGACGCCCTCATCGATCAGGCAGGGAATGATCGTCGCATCCGGGGCAATCGCACCGCCCCGGAGTCCCATCGAACGTTCCAGTCGCCATACTTGGTAACTTTAGCTCTTTGGGGTCCTGCGCCGGCCGGGGCAGCGCCGGATCCGGCCCTCAATGCGAGACTCCCTCTCCGACTAAAGTCGGATACCACTTCGATCGGCGGGCAGAAAGAATGGGACCGGATGCGCTTTCCGAATGCGCATTCCTGCGCCTATTTCTTGTGCATGCATCCCGATGGCTTGGATGCCTTGAGCAATGCCTGCCTAGATTGCGATCACCGCTTGCCCCGTATCGCGCCCCTCGCCTAGGCTCGGCACTGGGGAGTGTGGGTCAACCAGTACGCATGATGATCGAAACAGAATCAAACAATCCTGCGGAGGAAACTCACCATGATCAGCGGAAGCCTTATCCGGAGGTTCGATCGGCGTAGTCTTCTGAAAGCGGCCGTCGCCGCGAGCGTCGCCCAAGTCGCCTCTCCTTTCGTCTTCAGCGCGCGCGCCGAGGACAAGATCAAGATCGGCCTCGACAATCCGCTGACCGGCACCTACGCCGCGCTCGGCAAGAACGAACAGATCGGCGCCCAGCTCGCCGTCGACCAGATCAACGCCCAGGGCGGCATCCTCGGCCGCAAGGTCGATTTGTTGGTCGAGGATTCAACGAGCGGCGATGCAGCTACCGCAGTGCAAAAAGCGACCAAGCTGGTCGAACGCGACAAGGTCAATTTCCTTCTCGGCAATATCAACTCGGCCCTGGCGCAGGCTATGGCCAATTACGCTTTCGAGAAGAGCGTGCTCCATATCGTGCCGGGCGGCCATGTCGATACCGTCACGGGTTCGCAATGCCACTGGAACGTCTTCCGCGTCTGCAACACGACGCGCATGGAGACGAACTCGGTCTCCAAGCTGCTGCTCAGCAGTTATGGGAAGAAATGGTACTTCATCACCACGGATTACGCCTTCGGCCATGGATTGCAGGCGGGCTTCGAAGCCAGCTTGAAGGCGGCCGACGGCACCGAGCTCGGCGCCGATCTCACCCCGCTCGGCACCACGGATTTCTCGGCCAATCTCATCAAGGCGCAGTCGACCAATCCCGATGCCATCGTCCTGCTGCTGGCAGGCGACGACATGATCAACTGCCTGAAGCAGGCGGTGCAGTTCGGCCTCAATCAGAAGTTCCATATCGCGGGCGCCCAGCAGGAGCTCGAGGTGCTGATGGGATTGCCGCCCGAGGCGCTCATCGGCGACTGGGTCTTCGAATGGTACTGGAACCAGCCCGGCGTGCCGCATGTCGACCAGTTCGTCGCCGATATCCGCAAAGCAAGCGGCGGCAAGGTGCCGACGGCGCGCACCTGGTTCGGCTATGCGTCGGTCTATACCTGCAAGCTCGCCGCCGAGAAGGCGCAGTCGCTCGAGACCGCCAAGATGGCCCAGGCCTTGCAGGGCTTGGTGCTGCCGCCCGAAGTCGCGCTCATGCCGAACAATCCCTATTACCGCGCCGGCGACAACCAGCTGATGCCGACGCTGTTCGTGGGCCAGTCGCAGCGGGCCCCGGCCGGGGGCGATCCGGCCGATCTGTTCAAGGTCAACCAGCTCATGAAAGGCGACGCGGCGGCGCTGCCGGTGAGCGACACCGGCTGCAAGATGACCTGGCCATCCTAGGCAATGAAAAAAGCAACGGACGCCGCGAGCGCTCGCGGCGTCC
>NZ_JBOHKS010000268.1:0-6785 GCF_050729195.1 Hypericibacter sp. | reverse complement strand
GCGCATGATTGCGGCCTCGGGCAGGCCGGCGCTCTTCAAGCCGCGCTTGAGGCTCGCGAGGATGGTGCCCGAGGAATTCACGCTCTCCGAGCCGCCGCGCAGGATCGCGGCATTGCCGGAACGCAGGCACAGCACGGCGGCGTCGGCCGTCACGTTGGGCCGGGATTCATAGATGATGGCGATCACGCCGAGCGGCACCCGCACCCGCGCGATGTGGAGCCCGTTGGGCCGGTCCCATTCCGCCAGCACCTGGCCCAGCGGATCGGGCAGGGCGGCCACCTCGTCGATGCCCTGGGCCATCGCCTCGACGCGCTTGGCATCGAGCTTGAGACGATCTTTCAGGGCCGGTGTCAAGCCGCTGGCGGCTGCCATGTCCTTGTCGTTGGCGGCGAGGATCAGAGGGGCGTCCTCGCGGATCGCGGCTGCCATCGCCTTGAGCGCGGCCGTGCGCTGCCCGGCGGTCGCGAGCGAGAGTTTCGCCGCGGCATCCTTCGCGGCGCGCGCCACGGCGCGGACCTCCGCAGCCAAGGCGGCATTCTCGGGCTTGTTCTGGGGCTGGGCGGCGGCGCTCATGACCGGCTCAACACGAGGTCGTCGCGATGGATCATCTCGTCGCGACCACGATAACCCAACAGGGTTTCGATTTCACGGCTCTTATGGCCCTTGATCCGGCGCGCATCCTCGGCCGAATAGGCCGAGAGTCCGCGTGCGATCTCGCGGCCCTGGGCATCGGCCACCACGACCGCGTCGCCGCGCTCGAAGCGGCCCTCGACCGTGACGACGCCGGCCGGCAGCAGGCTCTTGCCCGAGCTCAGCGCCTTGAGCGCACCGTCATCCACCACCAGCTTGCCGACCGGCTTCAGCGCGCCCTGGATCCAGGTCTTGCGTGCGGTCAGGGGCGTGGCCGCCGGCAGGAACCAGGTGCAGGTCCCTCCCTCGCGGATGGCGCGCAGGGGATTCATCATGCGGCCGTTGGCGATCGCCATGCGGCAGCCGGCGCCCAGCGCCACGCGCGCGGCGGTGAGCTTGGTCACCATGCCGCCCGAGCTGTAACCGGGGAGGGCCTCGCCCGCCATCGCCTCGATCTCGGGCGTGATCTCGGTCACTTCGGGAATGAAGCTCGCCCCGGGATTGCGGCGCGGATCGGCGGTGTAGAGCCCGTCGATATCGGAGAGCAGCACCAGCGCGTCGGCGCTGACCATCGCGGCGACGCGCGCGGCCAAGCGGTCATTATCGCCGAAGCGGATCTCGGCGGTCGCGACCGTATCGTTCTCGTTGATCACCGGCACGCAGCCGAATTTGAGCAGGGTCGAGAGCGTCGAGCGCGCATTCAAATGGCGCCGGCGCTCCTCGGTGTCGCCCAGGGTCAGCAGCACCTGCGCCACAGTGATGTCGTGGCGCGCGAGCGTCTCCTGATAGGCATGGGCGAGACGGATCTGGCCGGTCGCGGCCGCGGCCTGTTTCTCTTCGAGCTTGAGGCCGCCATCGAGCAGTCCCAGATGACGCCGCCCGACCGCGATGGCGCCCGATGAGACCAGCAGCACCTCGGTGCCGCTCTTGCGGATCTCGGCCACGTCATCGGCCATCGCGTCGAGCCATTGCCGGTGAATGGCGCCGGTCTTCTCATCGACCAGCAGCGCCGAGCCGATCTTCACGACGAGCCGCTTCGCGTGAGCCAACCCGGCTTTCGCGCGCGCGCCGCTCATTCCTCGACATCCTCGGCTTCGGACCCGACGATCTCCACGCTCTCCATATCGGCGTTCTTCGCGGCCTTGGCTTCGGCTTCGGCCGCGCGGCGGGCCTTCACCTCGGCGAAGGCGGCGCGCATCAGCTCCTTCACGCCCTTGCCGGCGGCACCCGAGACGCGGAACACCTTGCCGCCCGAGGCGCGCGCGAGCTTGCGCGCCTTGGACTGGATCTCGGCTTCGTCGAGCGCATCGATCTTGTTGAGCGCGACCAGCTCCTTCTTCTCGGCCAAACCGCCGCCATAGACCGCGAGCTCTTCGCGCACGGTGCGATAATCGCGCGCGACATCCTCCGAGGTGCCGTCCACCAGATGGATCAGCACGCCGCAGCGCTCGACATGGCCGAGGAAGCGCGTGCCGAGGCCGGCCCCTTCCGAGGCGCCCTCGATCAAGCCGGGGATGTCCGCCAGCACGAACTCCGAGCCGTCGGTCGCCACCACGCCCAGCTGCGGATGCAGGGTGGTGAAGGGATAGTCGGCGATCTTGGGCTTGGCCCGGCTCGTGGCCGCGAGCATGGTCGACTTGCCGGCATTGGGCAGACCCACCAGCCCGGCGTCGGCGATCAGCTTGAGGCGCAGCCAGACCCAGCGTTCCTCGCCGGGCCAGCCGGGATCGCCGCGGCGCGGCGCCTGGTTGGTCGAGGTCTTGTAGTGCTGGTTGCCGAAGCCGCCATCGCCGCCCTTGCAGAGCATGGCGCGTTGGCCGGGCTCGGTCAGGTCGACCAGCACCGTCTCCTTGTCCTCGTCGAGCACCTCGGTGCCGACCGGCATCTTGATGATGAGATCGGGCGCACCGGCACCGGTGCGGTTCTTGCCCATGCCGTGGCCGCCCTTGGGCGCCTTGAAATGCTGCGTGTAGCGGAAATCGATCAGCGTGTTGAGATTGGGGACGGCCTCGACGATGACATGGCCGCCGCGGCCGCCATCGCCGCCGTCGGGTCCGCCGAACTCGATGAATTTCTCGCGATGGAAGCTGACGGCGCCGGCACCGCCGTCACCGCTTCGCAGATAGATTTTGCACTGGTCGAGAAATTTCATGGCTCGGACTTACGGACAAAGGAAAAGGGGGAACGGCGACGCCGTTCCCCCTTCCTATTCCGTTGCTTGGGCCTGGGGCCGGCGTCTTGTTATGACGTCAGCTCTGCGGGTCCACCGAGACGAAGGTCCGGCCGCCGGTCGCGCGCTTGAAGCGCACCCGGCCGCGGCTGGTCGCGAAGATCGTGTGATCGCGCCCCATGCCGACATTGTCGCCGGGATGATAGGTGGTGCCACGCTGGCGCACGATGATGTTGCCCGAGAGCACCATCTCGTCGCCATACTTCTTCACGCCGAGGCGCTTGCCGGCCGAATCGCGGCCGTTACGGGAGCTGCCGCCTGCTTTTTTGTGAGCCATGGGTGGTTACTCCTCGCTCTTCTTCGAGGCGGCCTTCTTCTTGGCCGCCGGCTTCTTGCCCGCCGACTTTTTCGCGGCAGCCTCGGGCGCTGCCTTCACCACCGGCTTCTTGACAGCGGCCTTGCGCTTGGCGCCGGTCGTCGCGGTCAGGGCGGTGTGCGAGGCCTTGCTCTTCTCGGAGGTCGCCTGGGCCGCCGACTTGGCGGCGTCCTTCGCGGCGGCATCGAGCGTCTTGCCGTCGGTCAGGATGTCGACCACGCGCAACAGCGACAGCGGCTGACGATGGCCGCGCTTGCGCCGGTAGTTATGGCGGCGCTTCTTCTTGAAGATGATGACCTTGTCGGCCAGGATCTGGTCGACCAGGGTGGCGGCGACGCTGGCGCCCGCAACCAGGGGCTTGCCCACGGTCGTCTGGCTGCCGTCACCGATCATCAGCACTTCGTTGAATTCGACGAAATCCCCGCTGGAGCCCGGAACGGTCTCGACGCGGATGATATCGTTCTTGGCGACCTTGTACTGCTTGCCGCCGGTCCTGAACACTGCGAACATGGCTTAAACGCTTGATTTTGTTATGGAAGCGCAGTCGACCGAGAAGCCGCCTGAACGCGAGGGCGGGACTATAGCCGTAACCGTTTTGCTGTCAACTTGATTCAACCCCGTGGCCTCCCGGGAAACCCTGTCCGGCAAGGCGCTTAGCCCCTTTTCAGGGCCCCCGAGGCGATTGGTCGCCGGGTCCGGCGCTAGGCGGCAAGCCGTAATTGTCGGGTAGCGGGCCCCCCCGGTTCGAAGCCCCAGACCAGCAGTTCGCCGGTGGCGGCATTGGCCTCGACCGCCAGCCGGGTCTCGCTGTTGAGGATGGGCGGCTGCAGCCAGTCGAAGTCGCGGGCACCCCGGGCCAACGCCTCCAGCATCATGCGCCGCCGGGGGCCGGTCTCGCTGCCGCGCGGCATGCCCTTGATGCGGGGCCCCAGGAAATGGTTGGAAACGGCGGCCGGCGCCTCATGGATGAAGGCCCGGTTCTCGAGCCGCTCGATCACGGCCGATTCATGCGGCTTGGTGCCGGAGAGCACGAAGAAGGCCGGCAGGCAGAGCGGCGTTTCGGCGATCATCTTCTTGGCGGACGCGAAATCGGGCGCCTGCTCGAACACCTGGCGCAGGAGATGGGACGGCGGCAGCGAACGGCTGCGACCGACATTGATTCGGTCGACCAGCCAGTCGGCCAGCATCAGCCCGGTGCGGCGGCGCAAGGGCGGCTGGTTGAAGGCCGCGGCAAAACGCCCCGGCGCCAGGGCCGTCAAAGTGCCGACGAAACCGGGCCAGGTCACATTGAGCCAAGGGCCGGCGGCACTTTGCTGGCGCGCCACCACGACATGGCGACCCAGGCCCGGCAACGGCCAATCGAGCACGCGAAGCAATCGGGACCCGTCGCGGAGATGGTCGCGATCGGCGCCCGTCGTGCAGGCCCACTCATAGCTGATGTTGAGAAGATGCGTGCCCGAGGCCCCCAGCTCCGCCGCGATCTCGTCGATCTCGCGCAAATAGGGATTGGCCTGTTTTTCGAGCCAGCGCCGCGAGCGCTTGTCGCCATAGGTGAGCGCCCAGCCCGGATAGCTGGCATGGCCGACGCCGAGGAGGGCAGCGGCACGCTGGCGTTCGCAGCGCGCGAGATCAGCCAGATCGCCTTGCCCCAGATCGATGATCGGAATCTCGGGCAAGGACTGGAGGCCGGGCGGCGTGGTGGAGAGGTTCATGGCGGGAGAGATACTGCGCCGGCCCTGGTGAAACAACCAATAAGGCTTTCAGCGGGTCGAAGGCATCGCCAGGCTCTCCCGGCCATGCTCTCCCTATGCTAGGCAGGGCTCTCGAATTTCGCCGCAGGGCAAACCGCTGGCCTGCGCTTCGACGAAGGGAAGAGGGGACGAATTGACCGATCTGGACCTTTGCTATCTTCCGGCACTGGCTGCTCTCGATGCCTTTCGCAGCCGGCGTCTGTCTCCGGTCGAGCTTCTGAAAGCGCAGATCGCGCGCGCCGAGCAGGTCGAAGGCGAGATCAATGCCTTCACCGATCGCTATTTCGACGAGGCGCTGGCCGCGGCAAAGCTGGCCGAGGCGCGCTACATGCGGGAAGACGGCTGCTTGCGCCAGCTCGAGGGGCTGACCGTTGCCGTCAAGGATGAGGTGAACATCGCCGGCAAGCGCACGACCAACGGCTCTCTCACCCTCAAAGACAATATCGCGCGCGAGACCCACCCGATCGTCGAGCGGCTGATGAAGGCCGGGGCCATCATCCATGCGCGCACCGCGACGCCCGAATTCTCCAGCGCCTATCTCACCTATTCGCGCCTGCATGGCGTGACGCGCAATCCCTGGAATCGCGCCATCACCCCGAGCGGCTCTTCGGGTGGCACCGCGGCGAGCCTTGCCGCCGGCACGGCGACGCTGGCCACCGGCTCGGATATCGGCGGCTCGATCCGGGCGCCGGCGGCGATGTGCGGTGTCGTCGGGTTCAAGCCGCCTTATGGACGCAATCCCGAGATGGCGCCCTGGAATCTCGACATGTTCAGCCATCAAGGACCGCTGGCGCGCCATGTCGGCGATTGCGCGCTGCTGCAGAATGTCATGTCGGGACATCATCCGCGCGACATCGCCACGCTGCGGCAGAAGGTGACGCTGCCGACCGCCTTCCCGCCGGGCAAGACGGGCTCGGGCGTCAAAGGCTGGCGGATCGCCTATGCGACGCATCTCGGCGACGGGGTGGTCGCGCCCGACATGAAGGCCAATCTGCTGGCGATCGTCGCGCTGCTGCGCGAGCTGGGCGCCACGGTCGAGGAGATCGATCTCGGCTGGGGGCGGGAGATCTCGCTCGCCGCGCAGAACTATCTCGATCATCTGTTCGGTCATTGGCTGGTCGAGATCGCCGACCAGCAGGGCGATCAGCTCTGCGACTACACGCTTTACTATGCCGACCGCGCGCGGCGGGCCGGGATCGAGAAATTCACTGACGCGTTGCGCGTCATGGGCAAGGCCTATGACAGTTTCGGCCCGATGATCGAGCGCCACCACGCCTTCCTCTGTCCGACCCTGGCGACGAATGCGGTGCGGGCCGACCAGAAACCCTGGGAGAAGATGACGGTCGATGGCCATGAGATCGACACCGACTATGACTGGGCCATGACCCATCCCTTCAACATGCTGGGCCGGTTGCCGGTGCTGGCGGTGCCGTCGGGGATCGGCGCCAATGGCGTGCCGACCGGGATACAGATCGTGGCGCGCAGCTATGACGACCGCCGGGTCTTCCAACTGGCGGCGGCCCTCGAAGCCGCGCGACCCTGGATGGACAGCCCGGCGCGGCGACCGGGACTCTGACGGTGGGGCTCGTCTTAAGAGCCCCGAAACCTCGCGGCCTTAAAAGAGCGGCGGCGGGAGATCGCGAGGGGCCGGGCCAAAGGTCCAGCGCCCTTGCCCTGGGCTATCGGCTTGGTCTAGGTTCCGCGCCGTTCCGAAGACCGCCGGCATCAGCCCGGCTCGCGGCGGAACCGCCCCGACCGGGCGCCACGGACGGGTGGCAGAGTGGTTGAATGCACCGCACTCGAAATGCGGCATACTCGCAAGGGTATCGGGAGTTCGAATCTCCCCCCGTCCGCCACA
>NZ_JBOHKS010000267.1:0-17759 GCF_050729195.1 Hypericibacter sp. | reverse complement strand
CGTGCGCATGTCGCTGGGCGGCGTGCGCGACGAGGCCGAGATCCGTGGCCACCGGCGCACCTATATCGGGTCGATGCCCGGCAAGGTGATCCAGGGCATGAAGAAGGCGAAGGCGTCCAACCCGCTGTTTCTCCTCGACGAGGTGGACAAGCTGGGCGCCGACTGGCGCGGCGATCCCTCCGCGGCCTTGCTCGAGGTCCTCGATCCCGAGCAGAATTCGACCTTCAACGACCACTATCTCGAGGTGGATTACGACCTCTCCGACGTCATGTTCGTGACGACGGCGAACACGCTGCGCATGCCGCAGCCGCTGCTCGATCGTATGGAGGTCATCCGCATCCCCGGTTACACCGAGGACGAGAAGGTCGAGATCGCCAAGCGCCATCTGCTGCCGAAGCAGATCAAGGAACATGGCCTGAAGAAGAACGAGTGGGCCATCTCCGACGATGCGATGAAGGACCTGATCCGCTACTACACGCGGGAAGCCGGCGTCCGTAACCTGGAACGCGAGCTCGCCAACCTGGCGCGCAAAGCGGTCAAGGAGATCCTGATGAAGGATCTCAAGAAGGTGACGGTCACCCGCCGCAACCTGGCGAAGTATTCGGGCGTTCGTCGCTTCCGCTATGGCGAGGTCGAGACCGAGGATCTGGTGGGCATCACCACCGGTCTGGCCTGGACCGAGGTCGGTGGCGAGATCCTGCAGATCGAGGCAGTGACCCTGCCGGGTAAGGGCCGGGTCATCACCACCGGCAAGCTCGGCGACGTCATGCGGGAGTCCGTTCAGGCGGCCGAGAGCTACGTGAAGTCGCGGGCGACCGCGTTCGGCATCAAGCCGACGCTGTTCGAGCGGCGGGATATCCATGTGCATGTGCCCGAAGGGGCCACGCCCAAGGACGGTCCGTCGGCAGGCGTCGCGATGTTCACGTCGATTGTGTCCGTTCTGACAGGTATCCCGGTGCGGCGCGATGTCGCCATGACGGGCGAGATCACGCTCCGCGGCCGCGTGTTGCCGATCGGCGGTCTCAAAGAGAAACTGCTGGCGGCGCTGCGGGCCGGCACGAAGATCGTGCTGATCCCGTCGGAAAACGAGAAGGACTTGGCCGACATACCGGACAACGTTAAACGCGAGCTTAAGATCATCCCGGTTTCGAATGCGGATGAAGTTCTGCGCAACGCGTTGACCCGGGAGCCGATCCCCATCGAGTGGACCGAGCCTGAAGACGTGCGCAAGCTTCCGACCGACGACGCCGACGACAGCCGAGGCGGTATCGTTACGCACTGACGCTTCAAATCGAGAGTTGGCACGGGCGCGCGAGCCATGATAGGAACGCGCGCCCGTTGCCTTTAACGGGCCCAATTCCTGGGGATATCCACGGTTCTCCAATTGACGGGTTTGTAAAGCACGGCCTAGACTCGACGGTCGTCGCGCACCAATCCGCCGATTTCCTCATCCGCGCCCAACGGCGCCCACTCATTCCCAATCCGAAATAGGGGGTACTCACGGTGAACAAGAACGACCTCATTGCCGACGTCTCGACCGAGACCGGTTTGTCCAAAGGTGATGCGGCGCGCGCGGTCGATGCCGTCTTCGACGCCATCACCAAGTCGCTGAAGAAGGGAACCGAAGTTCGCCTCGTCGGCTTCGGTACGTTCGTCGTCACGAAGCGCGCCGCGTCCGAAGGACGCAACCCGCGCACGGGCGAGAAGATCAACATCCCGGCGTCGAAACAGCCGAAGTTCAAGGCTGGCAAGGCGCTCAAGGACGCCGTCAACTGACGCTTGCGTTCCATTCCGGTTTCGCACCGGCCGCCTGCGCCCTGGCGCGGCGGCCGGTCGCGTTTCCGGGGCAATTCCGATAGAGTGCCTCGCGGCCGATATCCGGTCCTGCGTTTCCCGGCGCTGAAGAGGCAGGGCAGGGGCGATTAGCTCAGTTGGTAGAGCATCTCGTTTACACCGAGAGGGTCGGCGGTTCGAGCCCGTCATCGCCCACCAAGCCCGGTTCACCGTCCGTCTCCGGCGATGCCTGCCAAGCGGCTTTAAGACCACATAAATCGGGCCCAGGTTAGGCTCGGGAAAGCGGTGGCCCTTTTCCTTGACAGGGGAGGGTCGCGGCTATACATGAAGCGGCCCTGAAACGGGTGCCCTTTTGCGGGGGCGTAGCTCAGTTGGTTAGAGCGCCGGCCTGTCACGCCGGAGGCCGCGGGTTCAAGTCCCGTCGCTCCCGCCATTCCTTCCTTCCGACCCTCTCGACCGTCGCGAATCGGTCAGCGAATCGTCTCCGCGCCGTCGCGCGGATGCGTCCTCCATTGTGACCGTTTGACACGGGCAAAGGACCTGCGCAGAACCGGCCTAAAGCCTGTCGCCATCGGCGAATTGTCCTTTCCGCTCCAGGTCCATCGCCTTATATTGGCGGCGCCTTTGGGGGGAGAGCAGCTGACGCCGCCGCGCCGATCTCGCGCGAGCGCCGAAGTGGCTCGACTCCCGTCCTGCGAAGTCGGAGCGACCTCAGGCCCCATGTCCTCGCTGTTAGCGGAATATCTGCCGATCCTCATTTTCCTCGGCATCGCCTTCCTGGTCGCGGCTGCGGCCGTCGGCGGCTCCTTGATCGTCGCCCGCCAGAACCCCGACGCCGAGAAGCTGTCACCCTACGAATGCGGCTTCGATGCCTTCGACGACGCCCGCCGGCGCTTCGATGTCCGCTTCTACCTGGTGTCGCTGCTTTTCATCATCTTCGACCTCGAGGTCGCCTTCCTGTTTCCCTGGGCCGTGTCCCTGGGCGACATCGGCGTCTTCGGCTTCTGGTCGATGGTGGTGTTCCTGGGCGTGCTCACCGTGGGCTTCGCTTACGAATGGAAGAAGGGAGCCCTGGAATGGGACTGATCCAACCGACCAACCCCTCCCGGGACCAGGTCGTGGCCGCCCTTGGCCAGGAACTGTCGGACAAGGGCTTCATCGTCACCCATGTGGACAAGCTCGTTAACTGGGCGCGCACCGGCTCGCTCTGGCCGATGACCTTCGGGCTCGCCTGCTGCGCCGTCGAGATGATGCATGCCTATATGGCGCGCTACGATCTCGACCGTTTCGGCATCGTGCCGCGCGGCAGCCCGCGCCAGTCGGACGTGATGATCGTCGCCGGCACGCTCACCAACAAGATGGCTCCCGCCTTGCGCAAGGTCTATGACCAGATGCCCGAGCCGCGCTGGGTCATCTCCATGGGCTCCTGTGCCAATGGCGGCGGCTATTACCACTATTCCTACGCGGTGGTGCGCGGCTGCGACCGTATCGTCCCGGTCGATATCTATGTGCCGGGCTGCCCCCCGACCGCCGAGGCGCTGGTCTATGGCATTCTGCAGCTGCAGAAGAAGATCAAGCGCACCACCACCATCGCGCGCTGACGCGCGTTTCCGCCCACGAGTTCATCAACACCCGAGATCAAACCGGCGATGACGCAATCCCCTCAGATCGCGACCGGCACGCTGAAAGACCTTGGCGAGTATGTCGCCGCCGCGCTGCCGGCCGAGGTCACGCGCTGGGAGATCAAGAACCGCGAACTCATCGTCTGGGTGGCGCGACCCTCGATCGTGAAGCTGCTGGCCTATCTGCGCGACGACAGCCACTGCCTCTTCAAGCAGCTCATCGACATCTGCGGCGTGGACTATCCGGAGCGCGAGGAGCGCTTCGAGGTCGTCTATAACCTGCTGAGCCTCAAGCACAACAACCGGATCCGCGTGAAGCTGAGCACCACGGCCGACGAGCCGGTGCCCTCGGTCGTGAGCCTGTTCAACTCGGCCAATTGGTTCGAGCGCGAGGCCTGGGATCTCTACGGGATCTTCTTCTCCGACCATCCCGACCTGCGCCGCCTCCTCACGGACTACGGCTTCGAGGGGCATCCGTTCCGCAAGGACTTCCCCCTGACCGGCTATGTCGAGGTCCGCTACGACGAGGAGCAGAAGCGGGTCGTCTATGACAAGGTCAAGCTGGTGCAGGACTTCCGTGTTTTCGACTTCGAGAGTCCCTGGGAGGGCATCCTGACGCGCCTGCCGGGCGACGAGAAGGCGAGCAAGCCGTCATGAGCGAAAACCAGATCAAGCCGCTGACCATGAATTTCGGGCCGCAGCATCCCGCGGCCCATGGCGTGTTGCGCCTGGTCATGGAGATGGACGGCGAGGTGATCGAGCGGCTCGATCCGCATATCGGCCTGCTCCATCGCGGCACCGAGAAGCTGATCGAGTACAAGACCTACATCCAGGCGATCCCCTATTTCGATCGCCTCGATTACGTCTCGCCGATGTGCCAGGAGCATGCCTTCGTGCTCGCGGTCGAGAAGCTGCTCAATCTCGAGGTGCCGCTGCGCGGCCAATACATCCGCGTCCTGTTCGACGAGATCACGCGCATCCTCAACCATCTGCTGAACGTCCCGGCCTATGCCATGGATGTCGGCGCGGTGACGCCCTTCCTCTGGTGCTTCGAGCAGCGCGAGCTGCTGATGGAGTTCTATGAGCGCGTTTCCGGCGCGCGGCTCCACGCGGCCTATTACCGGCCGGGCGGGGTGCATGAGGACCTGCCGGCTGGCCTGCTCGACGACATCATGAAATGGGCCGAGGGCTTCCCGAAGGTCCTCGCCGACATCGAGAGCCTGCTGACCGAGAACCGCATCTTCAAGCAGCGGCTGGTCGATATCGGCATCGTCAGCGCGGCCGAGGCGCTCGACTGGGGCTTCACCGGCCCGATGCTGCGCGGCTCGGGCGTGCCCTGGGACCTGCGCAAGTCGCAGCCCTACATGGTCTATGACCGGATGAAGTTCGACGTGCCGATCGGCAAGACCGGCGACTGCTACGATCGCTACCTCATCCGCATGGAAGAGATGCGCCAGTCCCTGCGGATCGTGAAGCAGTGCTGCGAGGAGATGCCGGGCGGCCCCTGCACCAGCGACGACCGCAAGATCACGCCGCCCAAGCGCGCCGACATGAAGCGCTCGATGGAGGCGCTGATCCATCATTTCAAGCTCTATACCGAGGGCTTCCACGTGCCGCCCGGCGAGACCTACACCGCCGTCGAAGCGCCCAAGGGCGAGTTCGGCGTCTATCTGGTCTCCGACGGCAGCAACAAGCCCTATCGCTGCAAGATCCGCGCGCCCGGCTTCACCCATCTGGCGGCGATCGACTATTGCAGCCGCGGCTACATGCTGGCGGATTCGGTGGCGATCCTGGGTTCCATGGATATCGTGTTCGGCGAGATCGATCGATGAGTGCGTCTCAATCACCAGGGCATGCGGAGCCGCAGAGCTTCGCCTTCACGCCCGAGAACAAGGCCGAGGCCGAGAAGCTGATCGCGCGCTACCCCAAGGGGCGGCAGCAGAGCGCGGTCATGGGCCTGCTCTGGCTGGCCCAGCGCCAGAGCGGCGGCTGGCTGCCGCGCGCGGCGATGGAGCATGTGGCGGCGACCCTCGGCATGGCGCCGATCCGCGTCTATGAGGTCGCGACCTTCTACACGATGTACAACCTCAAGCCGGTCGGGAAGCACCACATCCAGCTTTGCCGCACCACGCCCTGCTGGCTGCGCGGCTCGGATGCCTTGCGCGAGGTGTGCGAGACGAAGCTCGGCATCGGCCTCAAGGAAGTGACGCCCGACGGCAAGTTCTCGCTGGTCGAGGTCGAATGCCTCGGCGCCTGCGTGAACGCGCCGATGATCCAGATCAACGACGATTTCTACGAGGACCTCGACGCCAAGTCGATGGAGGCGCTGCTCGACAAGCTGGCCCGGGGCGAGACGCCCAAGGTCGGCTCGCAGACCGGCCGGCAGGGATCGGCGCCCGATGGCGGGCCGACGACCCTGTTGAATGCGACGAAGGCGGGGGAGTAGGGCGATGCTGCGCGATGAAGACCGCATCTTCCGCAATCTCTACGGCACCGACGATTGGCGCCTCGCGGGCGCGCGCCGCCGCGGCCTCTGGGACAACACCAAGGCGCTGATCGAGCGCGGCCGCGACGGCATCATCGACGAGATCAAGAAGTCCGACCTGCGCGGCCGCGGCGGCGCCGGTTTCCCGACCGGCCTCAAATGGTCCTTCATGCCCAAGCAGTCGGATGGGCGTCCATCCTATCTCGTCGTCAATGCCGACGAGTCCGAGCCCGGCACCTGCAAGGACCGCGAGATCCTGCGCTACGACCCGCATATGCTGCTCGAAGGCTGCCTGGTCGCGGGCTTCGCCATGGGCACCGTCGCGACCTATATCTATATCCGCGGCGAGTTCTATCTCGAGGGCCTCAACCTCCAGGCCGCGATCGACGAAGCCTATGCGGCGGGCCTGATCGGCAAGAACGCCTGCGGCACGGGTTATAATCACGACATTTATCTGCATCGCGGCGCCGGCGCCTATATCTGCGGCGAAGAGACCGCGCAGCTCGAGAGCCTCGAGGGCAAGAAGGGCCAGCCGCGCCTGAAGCCGCCTTTCCCGGCGGCGGTCGGCCTCTATGGCTGCCCGACCACGGTCAACAATGTCGAGACCATCGCGGTGGCGCCGACCATCCTGCGGCGCGGCGCCGATTGGTGGCTCAAGATCGGCCGGCCGAAGAACACCGGCACCAAGATCTTCTGCATCTCCGGCCATGTGAACAAGCAGTGCAACGTCGAAGAGGAGATGGGCATCCCGCTCAAGGAGCTCATCGAGAAGCATGCCGGCGGCGTGCGCGGCGGCTGGGACAATCTGCTGGCCGTCATTCCGGGCGGCGCTTCGGTGCCGCTGCTGCCGCGCTCGATCTGCGACACGGTACTGATGGATTTCGACAGCCTGCGCGAAGTCAGGTCGGGCCTCGGCACCGCGGCCGTGATCGTCATGGACAAGTCGACCGATCTCATCGCCGCCATCGAGCGGCTCTCGCATTTCTACATGCATGAGAGCTGCGGCCAATGCACCCCCTGCCGCGAAGGCACCGGCTGGATGTGGCGCATCATGGGCCGCATGGTGAAGGGCGATGCGACGCTCGAGGAGATCGGCATGCTCGAGGATGTGACCAAGCAGATCGAGGGCCACACCATCTGTGCGCTGGGCGATGCCGCGGCCTGGCCGATCCAGGGGCTGATCCGCCATTTCCGCCCGCTCATGGAACAGCGCATCAATGATTATCGCGGCCGCACCGCGAAGGCGGCGGAGTGATCGCGATGAAGATCGAGCGCCAGCGTGAAGTCATGGATGTCGTCAGTGCGGACATCTCCGGATCGAGCTTCCGCGACGCGAATATCGCCGGCTCCAGCTTTCACGACGTGAATCTGTCGCGGGTCAATTTCAGCCAGACCAACCTCGCCGGCGCGACCATCGATGATTCCGCCATGCAAGGCGGGCGCTTTCACGACATGAACCTGATCGGCGCGAGCTTCGACAAGGTCAACATGACGAATGTCGTCATCGAGAACGCCAATCTGACCTCGGTCGACATCCGCAATTGCAAGATCGGCGGGATGCATATCGATGGCGTGTCGGTCGAGGCCATGCTGGCCGCCTACCGCGCGTCCGCCAAGGGACAGAAATAGCCATGCCGAAACTGACCATCGACGGCCAACAGATCGAGGTCCCGGCGGGCCTGACCGTGCTCCAGGCCTGCGAGCTGGCCGGGGCCGAGATCCCGCGCTTCTGCTATCATGAGCGCCTGTCGGTCGCCGGCAATTGCCGCATGTGCCTGGTCGAGATGGAGAAGTCGCCCAAGCCGATCGCCTCCTGCGCGATGCCGGTGGCCGAAGGCATGGTCATCAAGACCGACACGCCGCTGGTGCACAAGGCGCGCAACGGCGTCATGGAATTCCTGCTGATCAACCATCCGCTCGATTGCCCGATCTGCGACCAGGGCGGCGAATGCGACCTGCAGGACCAGGCCATGGCCTTCGGCTATGACCGCAGCCGCTACAAGGAACCCAAGCGCGGTGTAGCCGACAAGGATTTCGGGCCGCTGATCAAGACCGCGATGACGCGCTGCATCCAATGCACACGCTGCATCCGCTTCTCGACCGAGATCGCCGGCGTCGAGATGATGGGCGCCTCGGGTCGCGGCGAGCATATGGAAGTCATCACCTATGTCGGCGAGGCCATCAATTCCGAGCTCTCCGGCAACCTGATCGACATCTGCCCGGTGGGGGCGCTGCTCTCGAAGCCCTATGCCTTCAGCGCGCGGCCCTGGGAGCTGGTGAAGACCGAATCCATCGACGTGCTCGACGCGGTCGGCAGCGCCATCCGGATCGACAGCCGCGACCGCGAGGTCATGCGCGTGCTGCCACGCCTCAACGAGGCGGTCAACGAGGAATGGATCTCCGACAAGACCCGCTTCGCCTGCGACGGGCTGAAGCGGCAGCGGCTGGATCAGCCTTATGTGCGACAGGGCACCAAGCTGGTGCCGGCGAGCTGGGCCGAAGCCTTCGACGCCATCGCCAAGCGGCTCGACGGCGTGCCGGGTCAGCGCATCGCGGCCATCGCCGGCGATCTCTCCGATCTCGAATCCATGTATGCGCTCAAAGGCCTGGTGGGCGCGCTGGGTTCGGCCAACATCGATTGCCGGCAGGACGGCGCCGCGATCGATCCCTCGACCCGCGCCGGCTATCTCTTCAACACCGGCATCGCCGGGATCGAGCAGTCGGATCTCTGCCTGCTGATCGGCACCAACCCGCGCTGGGAAGCGCCGCTGATCAATGCCCGGCTGCGCAAGCGCCATGTCATGGGCAATTTCAAGATCGCCTCGATCGGCCCCGCGACCAACCTGACCTATCCGGTCGACACGCTGGGCGCCGGCGCGGACACGCTGGCCGCCATCGTCGAGGGGCGTCACCCCTTCGCCGAGCGGCTCAAGGCCGCCAAGAAGCCGATGCTGATCCTGGGGCAGGGGGCGCTCACGCGCGCCGACGGCCCTGCCATCCTGGCGCTCGCCCGCCAGCTGGCCGAGAGCTCCAACATGGTCCGCGAGGACTGGAACGGCTTCAACATGCTCCACACCGCCGCCGCGCGGGTGGGCGGGCTCGATATCGGCTTCGTACCGGGCGCGGGTGGCCGCGACGTGAAGGGCATCCTCCAGGGGGCCGAGAGTGGCGCCATCGATGTGGTCTATCTCCTGGGGGCCGACGAGATCGACATGAACCGCCTCGGCAAGACCTTCGTGATCTATCAGGGCCATCACGGCGATGCCGGCGCTCACCGCGCCGACGTCATCCTGCCAGGGGCGGCGTATCCGGAGAAGAACGGGACCTACGTCAACACCGAGGGCCGGGTGCAGCAGGCGCGTCTCGCCACCTTCGCGCCGGGCGATGCGCGCGAGGACTGGACCATTCTGCGCGCGCTTTCGGACCGGCTCGGCCGCAAGCTGCCCTTCGACAGCCTGGACCAGCTGCGCCAGCAGCTCTTCAAGCAGTTCCCCGACCTCGCGGCGCTCGACGAGAAGCCGGTCGCGGCTTGGGGCCATTTCGGCAAGGCCGGCAGCGTCGAGAACGCGCCGTTCCGCCTGCCCATCGACAATTTCTACATGACCGACCCGATCAGCCGCTCCTCGGCCACCATGGCCGCCTGCAGCTCGGCCTTCCTGAACGGGTCGGAAGGCAAGACGGGCACCCATGGCTGAGTTCTTCACCAACATCTTCGGCCTTTATCTCGGCACCACCCTGTTCCTGGTGCTGATGATCCTCTGCATCGTGCTGCCCCTGCTGCTGGCGGTCGCCTATCTGACCTATGCCGAGCGCAAGGTGATGGCGGCGATGCAGCTGCGCCGCGGCCCCAATGTGGTCGGACCGTTCGGCCTGGGCCAGCCGATCGCCGACGGCCTGAAGCTTCTGTTCAAGGAAACCATCATCCCGACCGGCGCCAACCGCGTGGTGTTCATCGCGGCGCCGATGCTGACCTTCATTCTGGCACTGGTGGCCTGGGCGGTGATCCCGTTCCAGAAGGGCCTCGTGCTCGCCGACATCAATGTCGGCATCCTCTATCTCTTCGCGATCTCCTCGCTCGGCGTCTATGGCATCGTCATGGCGGGCTGGGCCAGCAACTCGAAATATCCGTTCCTGGGTGCGCTGCGATCGGCGGCGCAGATGGTGTCCTACGAGGTCTCGATCGGCTTCGTGATCGTGACCGTGCTGCTCTGCGTCGGCTCGCTCAATCTCTCGGCCATCGTCGAGGCGCAGCGAACGGTGTGGTTCTGCATCCCGCTATTCCCGATGTTCGTGATCTTCTTCATCTCGGCGCTGGCGGAGACCAACCGCGCGCCCTTCGACCTGCCGGAATCGGAATCGGAGCTGGTGGCGGGCTACTTCTCCGAATATTCGGCGATGACCTTCGCGCTGTTCTTCCTCGGCGAATACGCCAACATGATCCTGATGAGCGCCTCGACCACGGTGCTCTTCCTGGGCGGCTGGCTGCCGCCGGTTGGCATCGCGCCCTTCACCTGGATCCCGGGTTGGATCTGGTTCTTCCTCAAGATCGCGCTGGTCCTGTTCGGCTTCCTCTGGGTCCGCGCCACCTTCCCACGCTACCGCTACGACCAGCTCATGCGGCTGGGCTGGAAGGTGTTTCTGCCGTTCACGCTGTTCTGGGTGGTGCTGACGGCCGGCGTCCTGGTGACGTTCGGCTGGCTGCCCCATCACGGGTGAGGGGCCGGGCCCAGGGCGTTCCGCCCTCCGGTCCCGGTCTTTCGAGAGTTAGAGAGAGGTTTGTCTCATGTCTGTCCTGCAACGCAGCGCCAAGTCCCTGCTGCTGTCCGAGCTGCTCTCGGGCCTTGGACTGACCTTCCGCTATATGTTCCGCCAGCGGGTGACGATCAATTACCCCTATGAGAAGGGTCCGATCAGCCCGCGCTTCCGCGGCGAGCATGCGCTGCGCCGTTATCCCAACGGCGAAGAGCGCTGCATCGCCTGCAAGCTCTGCGAGGCGATCTGCCCGGCTCAGGCCATCACCATCGAAGGCGAGCCCCGCGACGACGGCAGCCGGCGCACCACGCGCTACGACATCGACATGACCAAATGCATCTATTGCGGCCTCTGCCAGGAGGCCTGCCCGGTCGATGCGATCGTCGAGGGCCCGAACTACGAGTTTGCCACCGAGACCCATGAGGAGCTGCTCTACAACAAGGAGAAGCTGCTCGAGAACGGCGACCGCTGGGAACCGGTGCTCGCCGCCAACATCATCGCCGATGCGCCTTATCGGTGAGAGGGAAAATGTCCAAGACCGAGTTTTCCTCCTCCCTGGCCCTCCCCCTCGAGGGGGGAGGGGATAAGAAGAGCAGTTTTATCTCCTCCCCCTGCAAGGGGGAGGGTGAGGGAGAGGGCTGCGCCGCTCTCCGATACCGGACCCCCGCGACCAGGACCCGCCCATGATCGTCCAATCGCTCGCCTTCTATCTCTTCGCGGCCATCACGCTCGCTTCCGGCGTGATGGTGATCGCGTCGCGCAACCCGGTCCATTCGGTGTTGTTCCTGATCCTGGCCTTCTTCAACTCGGCCGGCCTCTTCATCCTGATGGGCGCCGAGTTCCTGGCCATGATCCTGATCGTGGTCTATGTCGGCGCCGTGGCCGTGCTGTTCCTGTTCGTCGTCATGATGCTCGACATCAATTTCGCCGAGCTGCGCAGCGGCTTCGCGACCTATCTGCCGATCGGCGGCTTCATCGGCCTGATCCTGGTGGCGGAGCTCCTGATCGTGGTGGGCGCCTGGGTGATCGCGCCGGGTGCGCCGCAGGCGTCGGCCGCGCCCACGCCCTCGAACGTGACCAACACCCATGCGTTGGGGCAGGTGCTCTATACCGACTACTTCTACTTGTTCCAGACGGCGGGCCTGATTCTGCTGGTCGCGATGGTCGGCGCCATCGTGCTGACCTTGCGCCGGCGCGACGTGCGCCGTCAGTCGATCTCGCGCCAGGTGTCGCGCCGGGCCTCGGAGACGCTTGAAGTCAAGGACGTGCCGACAGGGAGCGGCGTCTAAGCCATGCAGATCGGCCTCAGCCACTATCTCACCGTCGCCGCGATCCTGTTCGCACTCGGCATCTTCGGCATCTTTCTGAACCGGAAGAACGTGATCGTCATCCTGATGTCGATCGAGCTGATGCTGCTGGCCGTGAACATCAACCTGGTTTCGTTCTCGGTCTTCCTGAATGACCTCGTCGGGCAGGTGTACGCGATGTTCGTGCTGACCGTCGCCGCCGCCGAGGCAGCGATCGGCCTCGCGATCCTGGTGGTCTATTTCCGCAACCGCGGATCGATCGCCGTCGAAGATATCAACATGATGAAGGGCTGAGCGGCCATGGATGTCGCTATCGTCTTCCTGCCGCTCCTGGCCGCGATCATCGCCGGCTGCTTCGGCCGGGTGATCGGGGATCGCGCCTCGCAGTTCGTGACCTGCGGCGCGCTGCTGATCTCGGCCGTCCTGGCGGGATTCGTCTTCGTCGATGTGGCGCTGAACGGCCATGAGCGCACCACCGAGCTCTTCACCTGGTTCCAGTCCGGCGAGTTCACCCTGTCCTGGGCGATCCATGTCGACACGCTGACGGCCGTGATGCTGGTGGTCGTGACTGGCGTCTCCTCGATGGTCCATGTCTATTCGGTCGGCTACATGGCCGAGGACACGTCGATCCCGCGCTTCATGGCCTATCTCAGCCTCTTCACCTTCTTCATGCTGATGCTGGTGACGGCCAGCAACTTCATGCAGCTGTTCTTCGGCTGGGAAGGGGTGGGCCTCTGCTCCTACCTGCTGATCGGCTTCTGGTACGACCGCCCCTCGGCCAATGCCGCGGCGATCAAGGCCTTCATCGTCAACCGCGTCGGCGATTTCGGCTTCGCGCTCGGGATCATGGGCGTGTTCCTGGTGTTCCGGTCGGTCGATTTCGCCACCGTCTTCGGCGCCGCGCCGTCGATGGTCGGCACCTCGATCGACTTCCTCGGCATGAAGGTGGACACCATGACCACCCTCTGCCTGCTGCTGTTCGTGGGCGCCATGGGCAAGTCGGCCCAGCTCGGCCTCCACACCTGGCTGCCCGACGCGATGGAAGGCCCGACCCCGGTCTCGGCCCTGATCCATGCCGCCACCATGGTGACGGCCGGCGTCTTCATGGTCTGCCGGCTCTCGCCGATGTTCGAGCTGGCGCCCAACGCGCTTGCCGTCGTCGCCATCGTCGGCGCCTCGACCGCGATCTTCGCGGCGACCATCGGGCTCTGCCAGAACGACATCAAGCGCGTCATCGCCTATTCGACCTGCAGCCAGCTCGGATACATGTTCTTCGCCGCCGGCGTCTCGGCCTATGGCGCGGCGATGTTCCACCTCTTTACCCACGCCTTCTTCAAGGCGCTGCTGTTCCTGGGTTCGGGCTCCGTGATCCACGCCATGCATCACGAGCAGGACATGCGCAAGATGGGCGGGATCTGGAAGCTGATCCCGATCACCTATGCCCTGATGTGGATCGGCAGCCTGGCCCTGGCCGGCATCGGCATCCCGGGCCTGTTCGGCTTTGCCGGCTTCTATTCCAAGGACATGATCCTGGAATCCGCCTGGGCGGCGCACAGCCCGATCGGGCAATACGCCTTCTGGCTCGGCATTGCCGCGGCCCTGCTGACGGCCTTCTATTCATGGCGCCTGCTGCTCATGACCTTCCATGGCGAGCCCCGCGCCGACCATCACACCATGGAGCATGTCCATGAATCGCCTTGGGTGATGCTGGCACCGCTCGTCGTGCTGGCGATCGGGGCGACCTTCGGCGGCATCCTCTTCTATGACCTCTTCGTCGGCCACCACATGGCCGAGTTCTGGGGCAATTCGCTGAAGGTGCTCGAAGGCCACAACACCATCGAGGCGGCGCATGAATCGCCGCTCTGGGTCGGGCTGGCGCCGCTGGTGATGGGCCTCATCGGCATCGCGCTCGCTTACCTCTTCTATGTGTTCAAGCCCGAGCTGCCGGCCATGGTCGTGCGCCACTTCGGGGCGGTTTACCGTTTCCTCTACAACAAGTGGTATTTCGACGAGCTCTACGACTTCCTGTTCGTCCGCCCGGCGCACTATCTGGGCTACGGCCTCTGGAAGCAGGGCGACGGCACCCTGATCGACGGGCTCGGGCCCGACGGCATCTCGGCCGTCACCCGCGACCTGGCGAGGCGGGCAGGGCGGCTCCAGAGCGGTTACGTCTATCACTACGCGTTCGTCATGCTGATCGGCGTGGTCCTGTTCATCACCTGGTATCTCTTCGTGCAGGCGCGCTAGATCATGTTCAGCGGTCTTCCCATCCTCTCGCTCGTCACGTTCCTGCCGCTGGTAGGGGCCTTCTTCATCCTGCTGGTGCGGGGCGAGCCCGAGGTCGTCGCGCGCAACGCCCGCAATGTGGCGCTCCTGACCACGGTCGTGACCTTCCTCCTGTCGCTGGAGCTCTGGTTCGGCTTCGACCGTAGCAGCGCCGATTTCCAATTCGTGGAGCAGGCCGACTGGATCCCGCAATTCGGGATCGCCTATCACATGGGCGTGGACGGCATCTCTGTGCTGTTCGTGCTGCTATCGACCCTGCTGACGCCGATCTGCATCCTGGCGAGCTGGGAAGCCATCCAGGTCCGCGTCAAGGAATACATGATCTCGTTCCTGGTGCTCGAGACGATGATGGTCGGCATGTTCTGCGCCCTCGATTTCGTCGTGTTCTACATGTTCTTCGAGGGCGTGCTGATCCCGATGTTCCTGATCATCGGCGTCTGGGGCGGCAAGCGGCGTGTCTATGCGGCCTTCAAATTCTTCCTCTATACGCTGCTGGGCTCGGTGCTGATGCTGCTGGCGATCCTCGCCATCTATTTCGAGCTGCACAGCACCGACATCCCGACCGCGCTTGCGCACCAGTTCGCGCCGGGGCTCCAGACCTGGCTCTGGCTCGCCTTCTTCGCCTCCTTCGCGGTCAAGGTGCCGATGTGGCCGGTCCATACCTGGCTGCCGGACGCCCATGTCGAGGCGCCGACGGCGGGCTCGGTCATCCTGGCCGGCGTCCTCCTGAAGATGGGCGCTTACGGTTTCATCCGCTTCTCGGTGCCGATGCTGCCCGACGGCACGGCCCTCTTCACGCCCCTGATCTACACGCTCTCGATCGTCGCGGTGATCTACACCTCGCTCGTGGCGCTGGCCCAGGAGGACATGAAGAAGCTCATCGCCTACTCCTCGGTCGCGCATATGGGCTTCGTCACCGTCGGCATCTTCACCATCACGCAGCAGGGCATCGAAGGCGCCTTGTTCCAGATGCTGAGCCACGGCGTGGTCTCGGGCGCGCTCTTCCTCTGCGTCGGCGTGGTCTATGACCGCATGCACAGCCGCGAGATCGCGCGTTATGGCGGGCTGGTCCATCGCATGCCACTCTACGCTGCGGCCTTCATGCTCTTCATGCTGGCCTCGGTCGGCCTGCCGGGCACGGGCGGCTTCATCGGCGAGTTCCTGGTCATGGTCGGCGCCTTCGAATCCAACAGCTGGGTCGCCTTCCTGATCGCAACCGGCATGATCCTGGGTGCGGCCTACATGCTCTGGCTCTACCGGCGCATCGTCTTCGGCAAGCTGGAGAAGCCGGACCTGCAATCGATCATGGATCTGAGCTGGCGCGAGATCGCGGTCTTCAGCCCGCTCGCGATCCTGGTGCTCTGGATGGGCATCTACCCGGTCTCGTTCCTGGAGTTCATGTCGCCCACGGTCGAGAAGCTGATCGCCCAGCACCAGGCCTCGCTGTCGAACCCGCCGACGCCAGGACTGGCCGATATGATCCAGGGGTCGTGGAAGACCCTGACCATGGCGTTGGACTGAAGGGGAAGCGCGCATCATGAATCAATCGCTCCTCCTCATCCTGCCTGAAATCGTCATGGCGGCCTCGGGCCTGCTGCTGCTGATGCTGGGCGTCTATCGTCGCGCCGAATCCACGCGCCTCGTCGCCTGGCTGGTGGTGCTTGTCCTGCTGGTGGCGGCCGTCCTCGTCTGGATCGCGCCGGCCGGCACCGATCACGCCTTTGGCGGCTTGTTCGTGACCGACAACTACGCTGTCTTCGTCAAGGTGCTGGTGCTGTTGGCGGCGGCAGCGGCCATGGTGATGTCGCTGGGCTATATCGAGCGCGAGCAGATGGCGCGCTTCGAGTTCCCGGTGCTGCTGCTGTTCGCCACGCTCGGCATGATGCTGATGATCTCGGCCAACGATCTCATCTCGCTCTATGTCGGCCTCGAGCTGCAGAGCCTGGCGCTCTATGTGGTCGCGGCCTTCCGCCGCGACACCATCCGCTCGACCGAGGCGGGCCTCAAATATTTCGTCCTCGGCGCTCTCAGCTCCGGCATGCTGCTCTATGGCAGCTCGCTGATCTATGGCTTCGCGGGCACGACCAAGTTCGACGGCCTTGCCACGCTCCTCGCCGGCCTCAATGGCGCGCAGCCCTCGCTGGGTCTGGTCGTCGGGCTGGTGTTCCTGATCGCCGGCCTTGCCTTCAAGGTCTCGGCGGTGCCGTTCCATATGTGGACGCCCGACGTCTATGAAGGCTCGCCGACGCCGGTGACCGCTTTCTTCGCCATGGCGCCCAAGGTGGCCGCGATCGGCCTCTTCGGCCGGGTGCTGGTCGGGCCGTTCGGCTCGCTGGTCTCGGACTGGCAGCAGATCGTGAGCTTCATCGCCTTCGCCTCCATGGCGCTGGGCGCGGTCGCCGCGATCAACCAGAGCAACATCAAGCGGCTGATGGCCTACAGCTCGATCGCCAATGTGGGCTATGCGCTGGTCGGGCTCGCCGCCGGCACGCCGGACGGGCTCAGCGGCATGCTGATCTATATGGCGCTCTACGTCGTCATGAATGCCGGCACCTTCGCGATCATCCTTTCGATGCGCCAGCAGGGCCGCATGGTCGAAGGCATCGTCGACCTCGCGGGCCTGGGCCGCACCCGCCCGATGATGGCGGCGGCGCTGGCGATCTTCATGTTCTCGCTGGCCGGCATTCCGCCGCTCGCGGGCTTCTTCGGCAAATGGTTCGTATTCCGCGCCGCCATCAATTCCGGCCTCTATTCGCTGGCGGTGTTGGGCGTGCTGGCGAGCGTCGTGGGCGCCTTCTATTACCTGCGTATCGTCAAGATCATGTATTTCGACGAGCCGCGCGAAGCCTTCGACAAGCCGATGGAATGGGAGCTTGCCGGCGTCCTGGCCGTGTCGGCGCTGGTGGTCCTCCTGTTCTTCATTCTGCCCTTGCCGCTGCTGGCCGGGGCGGATACGGCCGCGGCCGCGCTGTTCCACGGATGACGCTGGGCCGTCCCGAACTCCCCGATTTCTTCCGCCTTCACGCCCACGAGACCATCGGCAGCACGATGGAGGAATGCCGGCGCCTGGCCGCCGACGGGGCGCCCGAGGGCAGCCTGGTCTGGGCGGGCGAGCAGACGGCGGGGCGGGGACGGCGGGGGCGGGGCTGGGCCTCGCCGCCGGGCAATCTCTATCTCTCGCTGCTGCTGCGCCCGGGCCTGCCGCCGGCCGATGGCGCCAAGCTGGGCTTCGTGGCCTCGCTCGCCATGGGCGGGGCCCTGGCGGCCCTGCTGCCCCGGGGCGAGGAGCGGGTCCGGCTCAAATGGCCCAACGACCTGCTGATCGAGGGCCACAAGACGGCCGGGATCCTGCTGGAGGGCCAGCCCGGCCCGGATGGGCGGCTGGCCTGGGTCATCCTCGGCATCGGGGTCAATGTGGCGAGCTTCCCCGCCGATACCCCTTACCGGGCCACCTCCCTGAGCGCCGCCGGCGGCCCCGCCGACCCGGCCTTGCTGTTGGCGGGTTTTGCCGAG
>NZ_JBOHKS010000266.1:0-2497 GCF_050729195.1 Hypericibacter sp. | reverse complement strand
CGGAGATCGACCTCCAGGTCCATCCCAATGCCCGCATCTATGTGCTGCCCTGCATCGCCGGCCATGTCGGCGCCGACACGGCGGGCGTGATCCTCTCCGAATCGCCGCATATGTCGGGCGAGATGACGCTCATCGTCGATGTCGGCACCAATGCCGAGATCGTGCTGGGCAATCGCGACCGGCTGCTCGCCGCCTCCTCGCCGACCGGCCCCGCCTTCGAAGGCGCCCAGATCTCGGGTGGGCAACGCGCGGCGCCGGGCGCCATCGAGCGCGTGCGCATCGATCCCGAGACGCTCGAGCCGAAATTCAAGGTGATCGGCTCCGACAAATGGTCGAACGAGCCGGGCTTTTTTGAAGACATCGCCCTGATTGGCGTCACCGGCATCTGCGGCTCGGGCATCA
Source organism: Hypericibacter sp. (assembly GCF_050729195.1). Classification (NCBI taxonomy): domain Bacteria; kingdom Pseudomonadati; phylum Pseudomonadota; class Alphaproteobacteria; order Rhodospirillales; family Dongiaceae; genus Hypericibacter; species Hypericibacter sp. Next base: position 2,095 of record NZ_JBOHKS010000266.1, on the reverse strand, counting down.
TCGAGGCGCTGGCAGAGATGTATCTGACCGGCATCATCAACCAGGACGGCGTGGTCGACGGCGCGATGGCAGCGAAGAGCCCGCGCATCCAGCCCGAGGGCCGCACCTTCTCCTATCTGTTGCGCGAGGGCGAGCCCACCATCCGCATCACCCAGACCGACGTGCGGGCGATCCAGCTCGCCAAGGCCGCGCTTTATGCCGGCGCGCGGCTGCTGATGGACAAGCTCGGCATCGACAAGCTCGACCGCATCACGCTGGCGGGCGCCTTCGGCAGCCATATCGATGTCAAATACGCGATGATCCTCGGCATGATCCCCGATTGCGATCTGGCCAAGGTGACCTCGGCCGGCAATGCGGCGGGCACCGGCGCCCGCATCGCGCTCCTGAACTTGAAGGCGCGCGACGAGATCGCGCGCGTGGTCAAGCAGGTCGAGAAGGTCGAGACCGCCGTGGAACCGATGTTCCAGCAGCATTTCGTCGAGGCCATGGCGATCCCGCACAAGACCGCGCCCTACGAGAACCTCGCGAAGGTCGTGACGCTACCGCCGCACAAGGAAGTCGCCGGCGGCGCCGAAGCCGAAGCGCGCCGCGCCAGGCGGCGACGGGGATAGCCCGGCCTCCGACTATCATGCCGGCCTTTGCGGGCACGATGAGAGAGGGGAAGCATGCCTGAGCCCGACATGATCGTGGCGGTGAGGACCTATCTCAACCTCGTCGAAGCGCCGCCGACCTCGAGCGAGGCGCGCCTCTCCGCACTTGCTGAAGCGCTCGATCGACTCGCGTTTGCCTATCATCATATTGCAGAGACGGAACTTCACTACGAGGTTCCGGATCGACACCACAACGACGCCGGCGCGATCCATAGGGCGATGGGACGCCAATTTCCCGAACTCGGATTCTACGCTGTGGCGGGGTCGAAGGAGATCGGCGCGCTGTCAACGACCGGCGATGCCATCGACGACCTGGTCGATATCGCCGACGAGCTGCAGCAGGTGCTATGGCTCTGGGACAACAAATCATCCCAGAGTGCGAGCAACCAGTTCCGGGCCGGCTATCGCTTTCATTGGGGGCGACATCTGCAGAACCTTCGGGGGCATCTGCACGCGCATCTGTATGAACCGTGAGCTGCTGCTCATGCGGTAGGCTGATGCGTCTATAGCGTTTCGGTGGTCATTGTAGAAGGTGCCCGGGCCTCTCAGATCACCTGGAGCGAGCCGCGGCCGTGCTCTTCAAGGGTGATGAACGGCTCTTTGCGTCCCCTGTTTCTTCCGTCTCTTGGAGATGCTTGAAAGCCAGTTTGCTGGAGCCTGCAATGTGGCCTTCCATCAGAAACTCTGCGGCGTCAGGATCGCCCGCCCGGATGGCGGTGAAGATGGCCTCATGTTCGCGGCAGACCTGCTTGAGCCGCGAGGGTGAATATTTGTAGCGCGAGCGCAGCGTGACCGTTACCGCGAGGACCTGATGCACCAGCGTCAGGAGCAGTTGGCTTCCGGCTGCTGCCGCGAGCGCCTCATGAAAGGCCAAGTCCGCCTGCGCCTGGTCGACGGCAGAGCCCGAACTGCCGATCCGCAGCTGAACGGCCAGCGCGTCGGCCGCCTGATTCAGTTTGGCGTTATCCTGATGCTCGGCCGCGCAACGAACCGCGTAGGATTCCAGCACCCGCCGCAAAGAATAGATCTGCGCGATGTCATTCGACGACACATGCCGGACGCGCGCGTAGCGGCTGGGGGCGAGGTCCACCAGGCCCTCGCCTTGAAGAATGAAGAAAGCTTCGCGGATCGGCGTTCGGCTCACGCCCAGCTCTTCGGCGAGCTGACGCTCGCGCAACGGCTGTCCGGGAATCAGGATTCCCGCGAGAATCGCCTTCCGGATGACATGGGCGATGCCTTCGCTGGTGCGGGTCGCCATGGGTCCGCTGACCAATCCGCCCAACAGATCGGGCATCAGGGGATCCTCTCCTTCATCCGGTCATGGGCCGCTGCGAGGCGGCATTCTTGTGCATTAAATAGCAGCAGATGATGGCATTTCCCTCCATAGAGGTGCAACCCGGATGCAAAGAGGCCCTGGTGGCGTTTGCCACCAGGGCCCTATGCAT
>NZ_JBOHKS010000265.1:0-22774 GCF_050729195.1 Hypericibacter sp. | reverse complement strand
GTCCCGATGGGACGAATATGCCATCGCCACCGACGCCATGTTCGAGAAGACCTCGAGCCGCCACGCGCCCTGGAACCTGGTGGCCAGCGATCATAAATGGTGGGCGCGGATCCGCGGGCTCGAGATCATCGTCAAGGGCCTGAGCGACGGCGTCGACCTGAAGCTGCCGCCCTGCGATCCCAAGCTCGCCAAGGCGATCCGCAGGATGGTGAGGAAGGCGAAGAAGGGCGGCCGGGCGTTGAAGCCCTGAGCCCGGGCGCTACGGCTTGACGCGATAGCCGCGCGCCATGAGGCGCCAGACGATGGCGCCGACCACCAGATTGCAGCCGATCAGCACCACAGCACCCAGCATCGGATCGCTCTCGCGCCAGCCGGTCAGGCCGCCGCGCACGCCGTCGAGCGCGTAATAGAACGGATTGAGCGACACCAGCCTCTGCCCGATCTCCGGCAGCACCGCCACGGGCAGGAACATGCCCGAGAAGAAGGAGGTCGGGATGAAGACGAAGGTGTGGGCCGCGGTGTAGTGGTCCCAGCGCGTCGACCACATGCCCACCAGCACGCCCAGAAAGCCGAACAGCAGCCCGCCGCCGACAGCGAAGAGCAGGATCGCCGGCAGATCGGTGAAGGCGTAGTGGGCGAAGGGCGCCAGGCAGAGCGCCACCACGAAGCCGATCACGAGCCCGGAGCTGGTGGCGGAGAAGGCATAGCCCAGCACCCGTTCCAGCGCCGACAAGGGCGGCATCAGCACGTCGGAGAGCGCGCCGGTATGCTTGTCATAGAGGATCGAGGCCGAGGTCGAGGAAAGCGCGCGCTCGGCCACGGCCATCATGATCAGCGCCGGCGCCACGAAATCGGCGAGCGAGATGCCGGGGACGTTCCAGCTCTGCCCGCTCAGCGCCAGCCGGAACACCGCGAAGAACAGCAGGCTGGTGACGACCGGCCCCAGCAGATTGTCGATATAGCCCTTGGCGAAGCGGCCGAACTCGCGCTGATGCAGCGACCAGAGCCCGAGCCAATTGACCCGGCCGAAATGCCGGGCCCGGGGCGCCGCGATCCGAACGCCCGCCGGCTTGGTCATGGCCGCAGCTTGTAGCCGATCGAGAACAGCCGGTGGATCAGGGCATAGAGCCCGACATTGGCGAGCGTCAGCACGATCAGGCCCGCGGTCAGCGACCCGTCGGCATGACCGATGAAGCCGTAGCGGAATCCGTCGATCATGTAGAAGAACGGATTGAAATGCGCGACCGTGTGCCAGACGCCCGGCAGCCGCTCGGCCGAATAGAAGGCGCCCGAGAGGAAGGAGAGCGGCGTGATCACGAAGTTGGTCACGGCCGCGATATGGTCGAACTTCTCCGACCAGAGCCCGCCGAGGATGCCCAGCAGCGACAGCATCAGGCAGGCCGCCACGGCATGGAACAGCACGAAGAAGAGGTCGTGGATATGCACCGGCACCAGCAGCGCGATCACGATCCCGACCGTGATGCCGACCGCGATCCCGCGCGTCAGCCCGCCCGCGGCCAGCGCGAAGGTCAGCTCGGCCGGGCTCAAGGGCGGCATCACCAGATCGACGATGTTGCCCTGGATCTTGGCGATCACCAGCGAGGAGGAGGTGTTGGCGAAGGCGTTCTGCACCATCGCCATCATGATCAGGCCGGGCCCGAGAAATTCCGCGAAGGAAACACCGCCGACATTCTGCACCGCACGGCCCAGCGCCAGGGTGAAGATCGCGAAGAACAGCAGGGTCGTGACCAGCGGCGCCAGGATGGTCTGGGTCGCCACCTTCGCGAAGCGGCGCACCTCCTTGAGATAGAGCGTCCAGAGCCCGACCCAATTGACCGGGCCGAAGCGGCGGACGTCGGGGGCGGGGCGGGCGGATGAAGAGGCGGATGACGTCGCGGGAGGGGTCATGGACAAGGATCAATGGAGGGCGCGAGAAGGTAGGCCCCGGCCCGCGTTGGAGCAAGCCTCGACGCCGCAGAACCGCCCCGGCATTCCTGCATGGGTGGCGACCTGCAAGCCCTGTCTAAAGCCCTGTGTTGAAAGGGGTAATTCCGGCACCAGAAGCCCTGCTGCCACCGGCACCGTCCCATGCGATGCTGCGCGGGCTTTACCCTTCCGGCCCCCCGCGAGACGCCCTTGTCCTCCCCCGGCGATTCCACCGAATCCGAGGCGCCCGCCGCGACGGCGGAGCCAATGACGGCCGCGGCCCTGCAGGAGGCGGCGCTCGATTATCTCGCGCGCTATGCGGCCTCGAGCACCCGGCTGCGCCGGGTGCTGGAGCGCCGCGTGCGGCGGCGCACCGCCGATCGCGACGCCCTCGAAGTCGCGCGCAAGACCATCGCCGAGGTGATCGCCAGACTGACCGCCCAGGGCCTTCTCGAAGACGGGCGCTATGCCTCGACCCGGGCCGAGAGCCTGACGCGGCAGGGCCGCTCGCGCCGTTGGATCGAGGCCAAGCTGTCCGCCGACGGCGTGGCCTCGCCCCTGATCCGCAACGCCCTGGAGGCGTTGCCCGGGAGCCGGGCACAGTCCGAGCTGGGCGCCGCGGTCGCCTTCGCCAAGCGGCGGCGCTTCGGTCCCTTCCGGACGCCGAAGCGGCGCAGCCGGGAGGAGTTGAAGGCGCTGGCAAACAAGGAGCTGGCGGCGCTGGCAAGAGCCGGTTTCGACCACCGGACGGCGCGGATCGTGCTGGATGCGAACTCGGCCGACACGCTGCTGGCGACGCTGGCCGAGGCACAAGATTGACATCCTATCGAGGATAGCCTGCGCGAACCCGATTACGGCTGTCACAGAAATCGGGCTTTCCACCCCCGATCACCGGCCATCACATGCCCGTGAGACAGGGGCTCCGTCGCGCGCGCGCCTCGCTTCCCCATTATAATGGCCGCGAACCCACCCCACCTCGACTGGATCGCGTCACGACAAGGGAGATACATCCATGCTCAAATTCACTCGTATCGCGCTGATCGCTGGCCCCGCCCTCGGGCTCGCCGTCGGCCTCGCCATGGCCCTGCCCGCGCCGTCCAGCTGGGCGATGGGCAGCTCCAGCGACAGCTCGAGCAGTTCCCCCGCCGTCACCGCAGACTATGCGACGGCGAAGAAACTGGTCGATGAGGGGAAATATCGGGATGCGATTCCGATCCTCGATCAGCTGGTGGCCAAGAATCCGGCCGATGCCGACGCCCTCAACGAGCTGGGTTTCAGCCATCGCAAGCTGGGCCATGAGCAGAAGGCCCTGACCTACTATCTCAAGGCGCTCTCGACCGAGCCCAATCATCTCGGCGCCAACGAATATCTGGGCGAGCTCTATCTCGAGATGAAGGACCTGCCTCACGCCGAAGAGCGGCTCGCCGTTCTGGAGAAGGTCTGCAACAACTGCGAGCAATATACCGAGCTCAAGGAGAAGATCGCCGACTACAAAGCGAAGCAGCAGAGCTGAACAGATCGCCACCGATCCAGGAGTATGATCCCATGTCCAATCTCCTTCGCACCACGACAGCCGCAGGTCTGATTCTCGGCCTCGCCATCGCCACGCCATCCCTCACAGCTTGGGCCGCGGGCAGTTCGAGCGGCACATCGAGCACCACCAGCACCTACAGCAGCAGCACCGCCACCGTCACCAGCCCGGCGCAGCAATATGCAGCCGCCAAGAAACTGGTGGATGCCCAGCAATATAACGAGGCAATTCCGCTTCTCAATCAGCTGGTCGCCGAGAATCCGGCCGACGCCGACGCCCTCAATTTGCTGGGCTTCAGCCATCGCAAGCTCGGCCACCAGAACAAGGCACTGGGCTATTACGAGAAAGCGCTCGCGACCATGCCCAATCATCTCGGCGCCAACGAATATCTGGGCGAGCTCTATCTCGAGATGAAGGACCTGCCCCACGCCGAGGAACGCCTCGCCGTGCTGCAGAAGGCCTGCACCAGCTGCGAGGAATATACCGAGCTCAAGGAGAAGATCGCCGACTACAAGGCGAAGCAGCAGAGCTGATCCCGGCTCTCATGGCCGGGCGGGGGCCGCCCTCCGGGGAGCGCGCCCTCGAAGCCGAAAGAGCGGTGAACCGATGCGCGGATCTGCTCGCATGGCCTTCCTGGCGGTCCCGGTTCTCGTTTCCGCCACGGCCCTGGCCTCGATGACGGCTGGGGCCGCCGGCGGGAACACCGACCATTCAGCCGCGACCTCGCCCACGCCCAGTATCGTCCAGGACGACTACGCCACAGCCAAGGGCCTCATCGATCGGGAGCGTTATCGCGACGCCATTCCGATCCTGGAGAAGCTGGTGGCGAAGAACCCCGCCGACACCGACGCGCTCAACGAACTGGGCTACAGCCACCGCGAGCTGGGCCGTGAGCAGAGGGCCCTGAACTACTATCTCCAGGCCCTCGCCATCGAGCCCGGGCATGTCGGCGCCAACGAATATCTGGGCGAGCTCCACCTCACCATGAAGGATCTGCCCAAGGCCGAGGAACGGCTCGCGGTCCTGCAGAAAGCCTGTGGAAATTGCGAGGAATATTCGGAACTTAAGGAAAAGATTGCAGACCACAGGACGAAGCAGCAGAGTTGAGCCATTGGCCACTTTGAATCGAGCGTGACCTGATGCTTGCCTCTGTTCGCTTCGCCGCCTGCGCCGGCCTGCTGCTGGGCGTCGGCCTTTTGCTGCCCCCCTCGGCCCAGGCGCAAGACCCGAACGCACCCGGTCTCAATCTGTCGAATCCCTATGCGAAGCCGAACACCGGCTCGCTCGGCTCGAGCCTCAACGAGACCGTGACCCCGCGAAACGAGCAATATGACGAAGCGCTCGCGCGCATGCAGTCCGGCGATTATAACGGCGCGATGCTGATCCTCAACAAGCTGATCGCGATGGACCCGATCGATGCGGATGCCCTCACCCAGCTGGGCTACTGCTATCAGAAGCAGAACCAGCCGGGGAAGGCGATGAGCTACTACAAAAAGGTCATCGGCATGAAACCCCAGCATCTGATCGCCAACGAATATGCCGGCGAGCTGCTGCTCGATTTGAAGAATCTCTCGGGCGCCGAAGAACGGCTCACCGTGCTGCAGGACGCCTGCGTGAGCTGCGACGAGTACAACCAGCTCAAGGCAAGAATCGACGCCTACAAATTGTCGGCATCGCAAGGTTAGCTGCAGCGCTCTTCGCTCTCGTCCTTTATCCCTTCCCCTTTACGGGAAGGGGGGTGAGTTTCTTCCCTTCGTTATCCCTCAACTCGCCGGTGCCGCGCCGGCCCGAACGCGCTGGCGCAGGACCTTTTCCGTCAGGCCGGTGAAGGGCGGCAGGGTCCGCGCGTCGGCGACCGCGAGCACGCGCAGCGGCTGGGTGCGGCCGCGCACCGCGATCTCATGCGGCGCGGCGTCGGGCAGCTCGAGGCCGGCGAGCTCCGCGACCGAGGCCGAGATCACGAGCTGGCAGGTGAACTCCTTGGTCAAGCCCTCGAGCCGGCTTGCCGTGTTGACCGAATCGCCGATGGCCGTCATCGAGGTGGCACGGCCATAGCCCATCTCGCCCACGATCGCCGGGCCGACATGGATGCCGATCCCGATGCGCAGCGGCTCGGGCAGGTCATGCTCGAGCACGCGATTGACCTCGTCCAGATTGACGGCCATGCGCCGTGCCGCCTCGAGCGAGAGGCGGCATCCCTCCTCGGGATTGCTGCCGACGCCGAACAGCGCCATCACGCCGTCGCCGATGAATTTGTCGAGATGGCCGCCCGCCTGCTCGACCGCCGTGCCCATGGCGCGGAAATAGCGGTTGAGCAGGAACACCACATCATAGGGCAGCTTGCGCTCGGCGAAGCGGGTGAAGGCGCGCAAGTCCGCGAACAGGATCGCGATCTCCTCCTCGTGACCCTGCAGATAGCCGGGACGCGCATGGGAATCGCGTGGGCTGGCGGAGGGCGGCAGCATCGGCAGGACCGAGACATTTACACGCGGACGAAGCTGGCAGGCGAGCCGGACACCGGGTTCCGCCGCCACGCGGTCGAGCACGCGGCGCTCCTCCGGCCCGGGCTCGGGCAGCGCGCCGTCGCTGGCGAGGATCCGCACCCGGCAGGTCGAGCAGCGACCGCGCCCGCCGCAGACGCTGGCATGGGGAATGCCGCCGATCCGGCTGGCCTCGAGCACACTCGTGCCCGGCTGGATCTCGACCTTGCGCCCGTCGGGGTAGGTCACCTGGATCGCGCGATGGCGAATGAACCAGGCCCGGAGCCAGCGTGCGACCAGCGTGGCCATGAGGAGGCCGGCGAAGAGCCAGAGCAGGCCGTCGCGAATGCCGTAGAGATGCGCGGCCTCTTCGGGCGTGGGGAAATGGATGATGGTCTTCGCCGCCGCCATCCAGTCCGGATCCTCGGCCAGCCGCGCCACCTCGCGGCCGCCTTCCACGAATCCCAGCAGAGCCAGCACCGGCAGCAGGAGCCCGACCGCGAAGAGATAGGCGGCGACCTTCGGGAACCAGGGCTTCAGCCGCAGCCAGAAATAGAGACCGATGCAGCCATGGGCCCAGGCGATGCCCGTGACCAGCGCCTGCTTCACCCCGTCGCTCGGCTGCCAGAGCCAGGTCACGAGCAGCTGATAGGCGTAATTGTCGTTGGTGCCGTAGAGCGCCTCGGCCAGCCGCGTGCCGATCACATGGGTGACGATCAAGGGCGGCACGGCGAGGCCCAGCAGCAGCTGCGCCGCCTCCCAGGGCGCCATGCGCAGCGAGCGGCGTTGATAGATCGCCCAATAGGCCAGGCCTTGATGGATGAAGATCGCCGCGTAGAGCAGCAGGGTCATCGGCCAGTTGCGCCAGAGCAGCAGGAACAGGCTGCGGCCCGCCTCCATCGCGTCGAGCGAGATCAGTCCGGCCGCGTGATTGAGGTAATGGGTCGTGAGATAGGCAAAGAGCGTCAGGCCGGTGACGAGCCGGACCCGTCGCACAATATCCTTTGCCTGCATGGGTCTTTTGCCTTTCGAGCGTGGCGCGGATGGTTTTCCCGACCCCGTGACTGTGATATTAGACGCGACCATGAGTCACTGGAAACCGGACCCTTTCGCCCATCGCGTGGGATTGAACCCGCGAGCCCTTCCCACCGACGCCTCCTACCCCGCCTCGCTGCTGCCGATCCTCGATCCGGCAGGCTTCCGCGCGGCGGCACAGGAGATCCGCGGATGGCCCGGCTACCGGCAAACCAACCTGCTGCCCCTGCCGGGCCTGGCCGCGGCACTGGGCTTGCGCGGCATCTGGTACAAGGATGAAGGTTCGCGCTTCGGGCTCGGCAGCTTCAAGGCGCTCGGCGGCGCCTATGCGGTCTATCGCGTCCTGGCCGCGGCTGTGAAGGCCGCGACCGGCAAGGAGCCGAGTTCTGCCGAACTGATGGCGGGCACGCACAAGGACATCGTCGGGGCGATCACGGTCGCGACCGCCACCGACGGCAATCATGGCCGCTCGGTCGCCTGGGGCGCCCAGCTGTTCGGCTGCCGCTGCATCGTCTATGTCCATGCCGAGGTGAGCGAAGGCCGCTGCGAAGCCATCGCGGGCTATGGCGCCGAGGTCCGGCGCGTCGAAGGCAATTACGATGACTCGGTGCATCAGGCCGCCGCCGATGCCAAGGCCAATGGCTGGGTCGTCGTCTCCGACACCTCCTATGACGGCTATATGGAGTTGCCGCGGACGGTGATGGAAGGCTATGGCCTGATCGGCATCGAGACGCTCGACGAGCTTCCGGCCGAAGCCCGGCCCACGCATCTCTTCATCCAGGGCGGCGTCGGCGGCCTTGCCGCCGCCACGACCGCGCTTCTGTGGCAGAAGCTCAACGGCGAGCGGCCGCAGGTGGTGGTGGTCGAGCCCGACGCCGCCGACTGCCTGTTCCAGAGTGCTGCCAACGGCAAGCCGACCAAGGTCGAGGGCGATCTCGACACGCTGATGGCGGGTCTGGCCGCGGGCGAGGTCTCGCTGCTGGCCTGGGATATCCTCAATCTCGGCGCCAATGCCTTCGTCACCGTGCCGGACGAGGCGGCGATCTCGGCGATGCGTGCGCTTGCCGAAGGGATCGGCGGCGATCCGCCGATCGTCGGCGGCGAGTCCGGTGTCGGTGGGCTCGCGGGTTTGTTCGCGGCCGCCAGCGATCCGAAGACGGCGCAGACCTTGTCGCTGGGGCCGCTCTCCTGCGTTCTCATCATCGGCAGCGAAGGCGATACCGATCCGGTGGTCTATGAGCGGCTGGTCGGCCGCAGCGGCGCCGAAGTCCGCACCGAAGCGTGAGCGGAAGGCGTCAGCGCCATGGATGATCTGAGGGCCCGCCGCATTCTCGACCGCGAGCGCCGCCGGGCGGAACGGCTCAAGTCGCTGGCCGAGGGCCCGGCGAGCCCCTGCATCGGCATCTGCCGCATCGACGATCGCACCGGCTGGTGTATCGGCTGCTATCGCAATATCGACGAGATCCGCGAGTGGATGATCACGCCACCGGCCGAGCGCCATCGCATGCTGGAAGAGCTGAAACAGCGCCGCATGACGCAGCCGCCGGCCCAGGCGCAAGGCGCGGCCTCCGGCCATAGCCATGGCGGGACCGCGAAAGTGGGAGACAAGGCTCCGCCGGAAAGCTCGACGTGAGCGCACCGCTCACCAAGCGCAACGGCATGCTGATCCTGGTGCCCCTGACGCTGTGCTGGGGGGCCAACTGGCCGGCGATGCATTTCGCGCTCGATGAGATTCCGATCTGGACCTTCCGCACCCTCTGCCTGGTGCTGGGCGGCGCGGGTCTGCTCGCGATCGCGGCCGCCAGCGGCGCCTCGCTACGGGTTCCCCGGCGCGAGCTCCGGCCGCTCCTGATCTGCAGCTTCTTCAACATCACCGCCTGGCATCTGCTCTCGGCCGCGGGGCTGCAATTGATGCCGCCAGGGCGCGCCTCGATCATCGCCTTCACCATGCCGCTCTGGGCCGGGCTCATCGCCTGGCCGGTCCTGAGCGAGCGTCCGACGCGGCGTAACCTGATGGGGCTGGGGCTGGGCCTCGCCGGCATCGCGGCCTTGATCGTTCCCGAATGGGAGAGCGTCGTGGCGTCGCCCTACGGCGTCCCGCTCATGATCGGCGCCGCGATCTCCTGGGCCGCGGGAACGGTCGGAGTCAAATATTGGCGCTGGTCGATGCCGACGGTGGTCGTCACCGGCTGGCAGGTCCTTCTGGGCGGCATTCCGATCGCGATCGGCATGCCGGTCTTCGAGGGCGGCTATGATTTCGCCAATGTCGATTGGCGCGGCTGGCTGGGGCTGGCCTACACCGTCCTGGTCGCGATGCTGTTCTGCCAATGGGCCTACTTCAAGGTGGTCGCCACCTTCCCCGCCCAGCTCGCATCGATCAGCGTTCTCGCCATTCCCATCGTCGGCGTCGCCAGCAGCAGCCTGCTCACCGGCGAGGCGATCGGCGTCGACGTCGTGGTCGCGCTGGTTTGCGTCCTGTCGGGCCTGGGACTGGTGCTGTTCCAGCCGTCGAAGCGATCGGTGGCGGCACCAGCCCGCGCGCAGGGGTGAGGCGATCTGGCTTTTTTTGTCCCCTCCCCCGAAAACGGAGGAGGGGATTAGAGGGTGCAGCCGCTACGTCTTTCCCTCTGGCACCGCCACAGCGTCTCGCCAAGAATCAGACCGAATTCGAACGCTTCACATCCGATGGCCTCACGCCGAACTTCCGGCGGAACGCGGTGCTGAAGTGGGATGAGCTGTTGAAGCCGACGCTGTAGGCAATCTCCGTCAGCGTGTGCGCGTCATGGTTGCTGTTGAGCAGCATGTCATAGCTGCGCTCCAGCCGCCGGTTCCAGACCCAGTGGGAAACGGATATTCCCTCGAGCGTGAAGAGCGAGTGGAGATAGCGCAGAGAGATCGCGTTGCCCTTGGCGATCGCCTCGAGCGACAAGTCGGGCTCGCAGAGATGATCCTCGATCCATGCCTTGACGGAACGAAGCCGCGCCTTCTGCACGGCCTGATCCGACAGCGGCTCTTCGCCCCGGACCGAATCGAAGGCCAGCGCCAGGACGTCCATCAACTCGTCACCCAGGCGCGCGCGGATGGAGGCGTCGAGCGAGGCCCCCTGGGACGCCAGCATCGAGCAGAATTCGACCGCGATCCGGCCCAGGCCCTGGCCGGTGCTCAAGGTCGCCGAGAGCGGGACTCTATCCTTGGCAAAGCGTGAGGCGAAATCTTCTCGCGGTATTTCGAGATAGTAGGATCGAATCTTGCCCTGACACTGAAGATCGTAGGGCTCGGATGCGCAGAACAGCGCGCCGGTTCCGGCATTTGTCGAGAGCGTCGCGCCCGACTGGAGAACATTGATGTTGCCGGTCTGGATGAATTGAACGTAGTAGCAATCCTTGTCGAGCTTCGCCAGATGCGAGCGCCGCCTCGATATCTGCTGATGCGACAGCAGGATGTCGGTCACCGTGACGGCGCCGAACTGCGCAGCGCGGATGAAGCCGTCATAGTCGGATTGGTCTTCGGCGTGGACATCGACATGGACATACACGTCGCAGATCGCGTCGCGCCAAGCCGCGTAGCGCTTGGCCTGCGCCAAGCTCTCTGTCGAGAAGATCAGATCCACCGTAGCCCTCCCTGGTCTGTCGAGGGCCCATCTCCCCGAGCGATGCCGATGGCCATGGCAGGATCGAAGTGACGGACTCCGGGGGGCTTTTTTAGGTTTTTAGTCCCCCCAGCCGCATATTGTTGGCCTTTCCCTTTGGAGCGGCAATAAAAACTTCGAGTGCACAACCAAGCAAGAGTCTTGCGCTCAGGGGCAAGATTCCTCTTTTCAACCAGTGGTACTCCGCCAATCACGGCAAATGGCCGCCAGACGCCATAGACCCGTGACCCGACAGACCATCGGGCGGAGGAACATCCATGTTTCGCGTCTTCAACCTGACGCAGGAGCGCATCGTCTTCCTGTTCGCGCTTGCGTTGCTGGTGGCGTTTGCCGCCTTTCTTCCCGGCTTCTCCAAGGCGGACAACCTTCTCTCGCTCGTTCGCAGTGTCTCGGTGCTGGGCATCCTTGGGGTCGCGATGGCTCTTGTCGTAATCGGCAGGGGCATTGACCTATCTCTCGTCTCCCTCATGGCCATGTCGCTGGCCTGGTCCCTCCAGCTCGTCACGAACGGCATGCCGCTGGCGGGCGGGCTCGCCCTGGGGCTGGCCATGTCCCTGGTCTTCGGGGTCATCACCGGCTTCCTCATCGCCTATATCGAGATCCCCGCCATTTTCGCCACGCTGGCGATGGGCATCCTGATCTACGGCTTCGGCCGGCTCTTCCTCATCGATCTCGACGTCGTCTATCTGCCCGACGCGGCGCATTCGATTGTCTGGATCGGCGCCGGGAACATCGAAGGCATCCCGATTCCCGTGATCGTCTTCGCCCTCGTCTGCGCGGTCGCCGCCCTGTTTCTCCGCTACATCAAGTCGGGCCGCTTCATCCGCGCGATCGGCGACAATCCGCTGACCGCGCGGATCACCGGACTGCCGGTGCGTCCGATCGTCGTGATGCAGTATGCGCTTTCCGCCCTGGTGGGATTTCTCGCGGGGCTCGTCACGGTGACGTCGGTCGCCAGCATGAACACGCGCATCGCCATCTCGACATTCGTCTACGACATCATCCTGGTCGTGGTGCTGGGCGGGATCGGCCTCTCGGGCGGCCGCGGCGGAATCCGGAACGTCATCGTCGGCACGCTCCTCATCGGCATCCTGATCAACGGGATGACGATCATGAACATCCAATACACCGTCCAGAACGTGATCAAGAGCGTCATCCTGCTCGCCGCGATCGTCGCCGATACCATCATCAATCCGCGCGACGAGCAGACGGCTCAACAAGGCGACATCTGACAAGGCAACGACAAACAAACAACAAGCAGTCCACCAGGGAGAAAAACCATGAGAAGCATGAAGGCATTGCTGCTGGCGGCAGCGATCGGGTTCGTCGGCACCACGGCGCAGGCCGAGGGTATCGACGATCCGGCGCGCGCCTCCTACTACGACGCATTCAAGGGCAAGACGGTCGCCTACGTCCCCGTCGCGATGGGCTTCGACCTGACCGAGGGTTGGGCTGCCGGCCTCCGTCAGTATCTCGAGCCCCTGGGCATCAAATTCGAGGTCCGCGATCCGAACTGGAGCACCGACGCCGGCGCACAGGCCATCACCTCGCTGATCGAGGAGAAGCCGGACGTCATCGTCGTCCATAATCCCGACGTCCAGTCCTATGCGAAGCTCCTGAAGAAGGCCGAGCAGGCGGGCATCTATGTCGTCCAGGTCAATATGCGGTCGAGCTATTCGACCGACGCCTTCATCGGCGCCGACTATGTCGGCATGGGCGAGTATCTCGGCAACCGCCTGGTGGAAAAGTGCTCGCCGGCCAATGGCGGCAGCGGGAAGGTCTCGATCACGCAAGGCGTGCTGACGGCAGCGGCGAGCGCTTACCAGATGAAGGGAATCGACAACGTCCTGTCCAAGCATCCCGAGATCAAGGTCGTGTCGAACCAGGCCGCCGACTGGGATGCCACGAAAGCCCGCACCATCATGGCGACCGCCCTGCAGCAGAACCCCGACCTTTGCGGCGCCGTCGGGTTCTGGGACGTGATGGATGTCGGGACCGCCTCCGCCATCAAGGAGGCCGGCAAGAACGTCTATCTGATCACGCAGGGCGGCGGCAACCAGGCGGCTTGCGACAATCTGGAGAAGGGCCTCTTCAGCGAGATCGTCGTCTATCACGTGCCGAGCCAGGCACGCGACATGGCCGACATGATCAAGAGCCTGCTGCAGAACAAGCCGAAGCCGGGCGAGACGCATACGACGCTGTTCACCCCGCTCACGATCCTGACCAAGGACACGATGAAGCCCGGCTCCTGCTGGACGCTCGACGCAAAATAGCGACCTCGCCCGATAGTTGCCGGCGGCGGTCCGTCGAGAACAGGACCCCGCCGGCCGCTGCGGCCCGCACTGTTTTCCTTCGAGCGTGAAGATGTCCCTCGCAGAGACCGCCACATACTGGCGTTACAAGCTGATCCCCGACCACGTCGTCGGCGAGATTCTCGCCAAGCGCTGGATCGACAACGCCATCCCGTTCTTCGTCCTGATCGTCGTGGTCGCCGGCTTCAGCTATCTGATGCCGGGCTTCTTCAGCTTGGGCGGTCTCACCACGCTGACGCGGCAATTGGGCGAGTTCGGGCTCGTCGTGATCGCGATGACGATCGTCATGCTGGCCGGCGGCATCGATCTGAGCGTCGGCTCGACCTTCGCACTCGCCAACATCACGGCCCTGGCGCTCCTGAACGTCTATGAGCTGCCGCTCGGGGCGGCGTTCATTCTGACCCTGGGCGCCGGCGCCCTGGTCGGGCTCGTGAACGGCATCCTGGTGGGCTATCTGCGTCTGCGCGCCTTCCTGACGACGCTCGTCACGCTGATCATCGTCCGCGCGGTCGTGGACATGCTGCTGCTCCAGCTGGCCGTGCGGATCTCCGGGGGGGTCGTCGATTCCGATCTGTGGGACTATCTCGGCGACGGAACGGTCCTCGACATACCGTTCAGCTTCGCGCTCTTCATCGTGATCGCGCTCCTCACCCATATCGTGCTCAGCCGGACCCGACCTGGCTGGCAGCTCATGGCCGTGGGCGGCATGCGCCGCTCCGCCTACAATGTCGGCATACCGGTGCGGCGCACGATCTGTCTCGCCTATGTCGCCTCGGGCACGCTGGTGGCGCTCGCCGGCTTCCTGTTCGCGGCGAGGCTCGGCGGCGCCGGCTCCGATACCGGCCTCGGCATGGAGATCACGGCCCTGACCGCGGCGGTCCTGGGCGGAAACAGCCTCGGCGGCGGGCGCGGCTCCGTGGCCAAGGCCGTGTTCGGCGCCATCATCATCATGATCCTCATCAACGGGCTCGTGCGGCTGGGGGTCCCCAGCGGCGCCAGCTCGCTCGTCCAGGGGCTCATCCTGCTGGTCGCGGTCGCGATCGATGTGCGCTGGCTCAAGAACCGCCACAAGGTGCTGGCCAAGGTCTATGTCTCGCCGACCTATCAGAGCCTGCCCGCGACCCTGGGCACGGAGCGGAACTCCTCCTCGCCCTATGCGCTGAACGACAAGCTGCGCGACGTGTCCCTGATTGGCCTCGGCGAGATCGACGGTCCGGAGGACGTCATCCTCGACGAGGAGGATCACATCTATGCGGGCACCCGCACCGGCGACATCGTCCGTTTTTTCGCGCCCGACTATCGCCGCCAGGAGGTGTTCGCCCATGTCGGCGGGCGGCCCCTCGGCCTGGCTTTCGCCAAGGACGGCGCGCTTCTCTGCTGCATCGGCGGCATGGGGCTCTATCGCATCGGCAAGGATCGCCAGGTCACCAAATTGACGGACGAGACCAGCCGGACGCGGTTCTCGGTCATCGACGATTCGCGCCTGAAGCTGGCCGACGATCTCGACATCGCGCCGGACGGGCGCGTCTTCTTCAGCGAAGCGACGATCCGCTACGAGATGCATGAATGGGCGGTGGATTGCCTCGAATCGCGGGGCAACGGCCGGATCGTCTGCTACGACCCGGACAGCAACACCACGCGCACCGTGCTGCGCAACCTGATCTTCCCGAACGGGATCTGCATGACGCATGACGGCGTCTCCTTCCTGTTCGCCGAGAGCTGGGGATGCCGGGTGAGCCGGTACTATTTCGACGGTCCGAAGGCCGGCATGGTCGAGACCGTGATCCCCAACCTCCCCGGCTATCCCGACAACATCAATCGCGCGTCGGACGGCACCTATTGGCTGGCGCTCGTGGGCATACGCACGCCCTCCCTCGATCTGGCGCTGAAGATGCCGGGCTTCCGCCGGCGGATGGCGCGCCGGGTGGCGCCCGACGAATGGCTGTTCCCGAACATCAACACGGGCTGCATCATCCGCTTCGACGAGAAGGGGCAGATCCTGGACGTGATGTGGGATCTCGGCGGCGAGAACCATCCGATGATCACCTCGATGCGGGAGCATAAAGGGCATCTCTATATCGGCGGCATCCTCAACAACCGCATCGGCAGGCTGCCGCTCAAGGGGTTCGACCCGAGCTGGACGGGACCCGCATCCTACTGGGGACGGGGATGAACCTCGGCTTCACCCGGATCCTGGATGCCGTCCTGGGACGCGGCGAGAGCGCCATCACGGTCCCTGCCCTCGATGGCGCGTTCCGGCCGAACCGCAAGCTGGATGAAGCCGCCCAGCGCATCGCCATCGACCATCCAAGCGCGATCATTGCCAGCTCCGGCGGCCTCCTGGTCGCCAGCGCCGACGAAATCCGGCGGCTCGACACCGGCGGCTCCTGGTCGCTGGTCCACAAAGCCGAGGCGGCCGTCTCCTGCCTGGGCGAGATCGGAGGCGGCATTGCCGTCGGGCTGGAGAACGGCGCCGTAACCATCGTTGGCGGCCGATTTGACGGCGCAAGGTTCGACCCTGAGCCCGAAGCGCGCTGCCCGGTCGCGATCGCGGGAGCCGAGGACAACCTCTATGTCTGCCACGGCTCGGCGTCGAACAGCCCATCAGGATGGCAGCGGGATCTCATGGAGCGCAATGCGTCGGGCTCCCTCTGGCATCTGGAGTCCGCTTCGGGAAACCGGCGGCGGATCGCCGACCGCCTGGCGTTCCCCGCCGGCATCGCCGCCGACCGAGAGACGCTGATCGTCTCCGAAAGCTGGAGGCACCGCGTCATCCGCCTGGATCGATCGACGGGAACGTTGCGCGACGTGCCGTTGGGCGACCTTCCGGGATATCCCGGCCGGATCGCCCATGACGGCAGGCAGGGTTACCTGCTGTCGGTCTTCGCGCCGCGCAGCCAGCTCGTCGAGTTCATCCTGCGCGAGCCCGCCTACAAGCGGCATATGCTGGCCGAGGTCGAGCCCCGCTACTGGGTGGCACCGACCTATCGGGCCGGCCAGTCCTTCTACGAGCCAATGCAGGGCGGCGGCGTCAAGCATCTGGGCATATTGAAGCCCTGGGCGCCGACCCTCTCGTTCGGGATGGTCGTCCGGATGGACGAGAATTGCCTTCCCCTCGAGAGCTTCCAGAGCCGCGCCGATGGCGCGACCCATGGCATCGTGGGCGCGGTCCCGCACGACGACAGCCTCTATGTGGCATCGAGAGGGAATGGCGTCGTTGTCAGGCTGGAGGCTTCATCCGGCAACCGGTCGGTCAGACCATGACGGTCATTCTCGAGCTCCGGGATGCGACGAAGGAGTATCGCGGCGTTCCCGCGATCAAGAACGTCACCTTCACGCTGGAGCGCGGAGAGGTGCATGCGCTTCTCGGCGAGAACGGCGCCGGCAAATCGACGCTGACCAAGATGCTGGCGGGCGTGGTCCCGCCGACCTCGGGCCAGATCCTGTTCGCCGGCAAGCCCGTCGAGCTGACAAGCCCCGCGGACGCCCTCAAGAAGGGCATCGCGATGGTCTATCAGGAGACGAGCCTGGTTCCCTCCCTCACCGTGGCCCAGAACCTTTATCTGGGGGATGCGCGCTGGTTCAACCGTCTTCGCGGGATCTACATCGCCGCGCAGCAGTTCCTGCAGTCCCTGAACTTCCCCGTCGATCCGACGGCGCTGGTCTCCAGCCTGGGTGCGGGACAGAAGCAGATGGTCGAAATCGCCCGGGCCGTCCATCACAAGGCGCGGGTGATCGTCTTCGATGAGCCCACCGGAACATTGACGCCCGAGGAGAAGCACCACTTCTTTGCCCTGGTCAAGCGCCTCCAGGGCCGCGATGTCTCGATCATCTTCATATCCCACGCCGTCGAGGAGGCGCTGCAGATCTCCGACCGCATCACGATATTGCGGGACGGCGAGCATGTCGTCACGGATGCGACGTCCAGCTTCGACCGCGGCCGGATCGTCAGGTCGATGGTGGGGAGGACGCTTTCGGAAGAGCTTTACGGCAAGACCGGCCAGAGACGGATCCGGCCCGCCGGCCGCAAGATCCTGAGCGTCCAGAACCTGTCGATGGGCACCCTGGTCCGCAACAATACCTTCTCCGTCTTCGCCGGCCAGATCACGGGCGTCTTCGGGCTCATCGGCTCGGGCCGCACGGAAACCGCGAAAGTGGTGGCCGGCGTCATGAAGCGCGACTTCTTTCATGGCGGCCAGGTGCGGCTCGAGGGACGCCCCGTCCGGTACCGGGTGCCGGGGCCGGCCGTGCGCGACGGCATCCTCTATGTGACCGAGGATCGCAAGCTCGAAGGTTTCTTCGAAACCATGTCGATCGCAGAGAACATCTATATGGGTGCGGTCGCGGCACGCCAAAGTCGATCGCGAATCGTCAGCGTTTCGGAAATGAAGGCGCTCGCCGACGAGTGGACCAAGGCGCTCAGCATCCGGGTCATCAACGCCGATGCCCGCGCGATCGAGCTTTCGGGCGGCAACCAGCAGAAGGTGGTCGTTGCGAAAGCGCTGGTCCAGAAGCCCAAGCTGATCATTTTCGACGAGCCGACGCGAGGGGTCGACGTGGGCGCAATCGCCGAGATTCATCAGCTCATCAACAAGCTGGCGGATCAGGGCCCGGCGGTGATGGTCATCTCGTCCTATTTGCCGGAAATCCTCCATCTCTCCGATCGGATATTGGTGTCGAGGCAGGGCCGCATCGTCGAAGAGTTCACGGTGGCGGAAGCCGACGAGGAGACGATCATGTATGCGGCGGTGCATTGATGTCGCCGGACACGACCTCCCCGAAGACGACAAGGGCGACCCGCGAAGTCCTCTCGATCGCGGATATCGAGGCGCTGGAAGCCCTGCCTTACGACGAGCTGATCCCGGCCCGCACGCTGCTCGATCTGCTGCGCGCGACGGCGGCGCTGCATCCCGATCGGCCCGCCCTGACCACGATTCCGCCGGGGGGATATGCCGGCCGCTCGCTGACCCTCTCGCATCGGGATCTCCATCGGCGCGTCCTCCGGGCGGCGAACCTCTTTCGCGCCCTTGCCGGCGGACAGGATGGCGGCACCGTCGCGTTCCTCGGGCCCGTCGTCGATGGCATGATGGAGACCTTCCTCGGCGCCCAGATCGCGGGCGTCGCCAGCACGATCAACTATCTGCTGAACGCCGAGGTCATCGCCGATCTGCTGGTCGCGGAGAACGCGACCGTCCTGGTCCTGTCGCCTCCCGACGCCGATGCGGCGATCTGGGAGAAGGCGCAGGCCGTCATCGAACGGACGCCCTCGCTGCGGCAGGTCGTGGTGCTGGGCCGGGCGGGAGCCGGCGGCCGATCGATGATCGAGTTTGCCGAGGCGGCAGGCCGGCACCGGGATGACGCGCTGGAATTCGAGGCGCAGGCTTCCCGGGAGACGGTCTGCGCGCTCTTCCATACCGGCGGCACGACGGGACGGCCCAAGCTCGTGCGCCTCACCCATGGCAACCAGATCCACGCGGCCTGGAGCTTCGCCCAGGTTCACGGCTTCGACGAGACCGACGCCGTGATCGACGGGTTCCCGCTGTTCCATGTGGGCGGCACCATCACCAGCGGTCTTTCGGTCCTGGCCGCCGGCGGCCATATCGTCATTCCCTCCCCCTACGGCCTGAGGGACCGGGAGGCGATCCGCAGCTATTGGAAGATCGTCGAGGCCTTCCGCATCACGATCGTCGGCGGCGTGCCGACCTCGATCGCGACGCTCACGGACACACCGACCGCGGGCGCCGACATCTCCTCCGTGCGGATGGGCGTGACGGGCGGGGCGGTCTGCCCCAAGGCCGTGAGCGAACGCTTCGTCGAGCAGACGGGTATCCGGCTCTACGAAACCTACGGCATGACCGAGACGGCGGCGGCGATCGCCTTCAACCCAGGCCGGGGGACGCCGCTCCAAGGGAGCGTGGGGTTCCGCGCGCCCTTCGCCCAGACCCGGATCGCCAGCCTCGATCCCAGCCATCGCGGCGCGAACTGCCCACCCCTGACGAGCGGCCTGGTGCTGGTCAAGGGACCCCAGGTCTTTCCCGGCTATGTCGACCCCAAGCATAATCAAGGCGCTTGGAGCCCGGATGGCTGGCTCATCACCGGCGATGTCGGCTATCTGACCGCGGATCAGAGGCTGGTCCTGACGGGCCGGGAGAAGGACCTCATCGTCCGCAGCGGCCACAACATCAATCCCGCCGATATCGAGGACGTGGCCAACGAGTTTCCCGGCGTTCAGATCAGCGCCGCGGTCGGGATGCCGGACGCCTATGCGGGCGAGGTGCCCGTTCTCTTCGCCGTGCCGGCGCCGGGCGCCCGGCTCGATGCCGGCCAGCTTCAGCGCTATTTGGAGACGCATGTCGCCGAACCGCCGGCGAAGCCCCGGCGCGTCTTCCTGATCGACGCCCTGCCGATGACGGCCGTCGGCAAAATCACCAAAGGCGACCTCAGAGATCGTGCCATCATCGAGAAGGTGCGGATGGAAGCCGAGCGGATTTTCGGCGCTTCCCTCATCCCCAACGTTAGCGTCGCCAGAGATGAAAAGCTGAACACCGTCGTGCGGGTCGAGATCCAGACAGCCGACGCCCATTCCCTCCAGAAACTGAAGGCGGCGCTGGAGCCCCTGCCGCAGCGCTACACCGTCACAGCCCGGTCCTGAAACATGACGTCGAACCCTGTCACCCTGAGCCGCTCCGGCCATGTCGCCCTCATCACGCTCAATCGTCCGGCATCGCTGAACGCCATGTCCGACGAAGCCGTCGGTGGCCTCGACAGAGTCCTGGACGAATTGGCGGCGGATAGCTCCATGCGGGCGGCCATCGTTACCGGCGCCGGCAAAGCGTTCTCAGCCGGTGGAGACCTTCTCCAGTTCGGCCGGAAGCTCGACGAGGATCCGAAATCGCTCCTGGCCACCCTGAAATACAATCAGGGAGTCCTCAACAAGGTGGAGCAGCTGCCCTTCCCCGTCATCGCGGCGGTCAATGGCGTCGCGGTCGCTGGCGGATTGGAGCTCGTCCTGTGCTGCGATATCGTATTGGCGTCCGACCAGGCGATGATCGGCGATGGTCATGCGAAATATGCGATCGTTCCGGCCGCCGGTTCTACGGTTCGTCTGTTTACCAAGATGGCCGCCAACCGGGCCCTGCATCTGCTCTACAGCGCGGAGCTGTTCCCGGCCGCCAAGCTACTGGAATGGGGATTGGTGAACGAGGTTGTCGCCGCCGACCGGTTGCTCGACAGGGCCAAGGAAATCGCGGAGCTTTACAGTCGGCAGAGCCCGCAGGTCCTGAGGCATATGAAAGCCCTGGCTCGGGCTCCGTTCGAGGCCCGCATCAAGGAAGGGCTGCGGCTGGAGCTGGAGGCCTTCCAGACGCATCTCGAGAGCCGTGATCTGGCGGAGGGTCTCAAGGCCTTTCGAGAGAAGCGGAAACCCAGCTACTAGAAGAGAGCATCGATGGAAATTCGCTTTGACGGCCAGGTCGCGATCGTAACGGGAGCCGGTCGAGGTCTGGGCCGGAGTCACGCGCTCGGCCTGGCCGCGCGCGGCGCGAAGGTCGCCATTGTCGATTTCGACCCTGCCGCCGACGGAGCGCCGCCCGCTGCATCGGAAGTCTGCAGAGAGATTCGCGCGCGCGGCGGCGAGGCAATTGCGGTGGGAGCCAACGTCGCGAATTTGGGCTCCGTGCAAGATATGGTCGACCAGGTTCTCGCCCGCTGGGGACGTGTGGATGTCCTGGTCAACAATGCCGGCATATTGCGCGACAAGACCTTCACCAGAATGGACTTGGCCGATTTCCGTCTCGTGCTCGATGTGCATGTGATGGGGACCGTCAATTGCACCAAAGCGGTGTGGGACGGGATGCGCGACCGGAAATATGGCCGCATCGTCCTGACGGCGTCGTCTTCCGGCCTCTATGGGAACTTTGGACAATCCAACTATGGAACCGCAAAAGCGGCCATGGTCGGCCTGATGAACGTTCTTCATCTCGAAGGAGAGAAGCACGACATCCGTATCAACATCCTTTTGCCGACCGCCGCCACCAGCATGACGGAAGGCCTGTTCCCCGAGGCGGTTGCCGGGTTGGCGACGCCCGAGTCGATCACGCCGGGCCTGTTGTTCCTGGTTTCCGAGAATGCGCCGTCTCGTGTGATGCTCTGCGCCGGAGCGGGATCGTTCGCGAGAACCCTGATTACGGAGACGGTTGGCGTTCATTTTTCTGAGGCGGATCGCACCCCGGAGAACATCGCGGCCGCGTTCGACAAGATCTCCGATCCGACCGGCGCGGTCAGCCTCACGACGGCGTTCCAGCAGACTGACAAACTTGTCGCGCTGGCTCGTCGATAGTAGTCGCCGAACCAGAGACCGATCAGCCACGCCCATCACCACCCAGCAGGTGCGCCCATGAATTCCGATCGCGACGTTGTCTTTACTGGCGCCGTAAGAACGGCTATCGGCACATTTGGCGGGTCCCTGGCTGCCGTGCCGCCCACGGAACTGGGGGCGCGTGTCATCCGCGAAGCCGTGACACGCAGTGGAATCGAGCCTGAAGAGGTCGGCCATGTCGTCTTCGGCCAGGTGATCCATACCGAGCCCAAAGACATGTATCTCGCACGTGTTGCCGCGATGGGCGCCGATATCCCCAAGGAAGTGCCGGCCATGACCCTTAACCGGTTATGCGGAAGCGGCCTTCAGGCAATCGTCAGCGCCGCCCAGTTGATCAGGCTCGGCGACGCCGACATCGCGGTTGCCGGCGGTGCCGAGAGCATGAGCCGCGCACCCCATGTCGTGCCGGATGCGCGCTTCGGCAAGCGCCTCGGCAATGCGGCCATGATCGACATGCTGACCTCCGCGCTGACCGATCCCTTCGGCAACGGGCATATGGGCGTCACCGCCGAGAACGTGGCGGCGGATGCGCATATCAGTCGCGAACAGCAGGATGCCCTTGCGCTCAACAGCCATCGACGGGCCGTAAGAGCGCTCGACGAGGGACGGTTCCGTGATCAGGTCCTTCCGATCGAGGTGACGGTCGGAAGGGATAAACGCGAATTTTCCCGTGACGAGCATGCTCGCTCCGACGCTTCGGCGGTCAATCTGGCGAAGCTCCGGACCGTCTTCAAGGAAGGGGGGACCGTCACCGCCGGCAACGCCTCCGGGATCAACGACGGCGCGGCGGCTTTGACATTGATGACGAGATCGGAAGCGATCAAACGCGGCATCCGCCCCTTGGGGCGCCTGGTGGGGTATGCCCATGCCGGCGTCGATCCCAGCCGCATGGGCATTGGGCCTGTCCCCGCCGTCAAAGCCGCGCTCTCGAAGGCGGGCCTGTCCGTGTCGCAGATGGATGTCATCGAATCCAACGAGGCCTTCGCCGCGCAAGCCTGCGCGGTCGCCAAGGAACTCGGTTTCCCCGACGACAGAACCAATCCGAATGGCGGCGCGATCGCCCTCGGGCATCCCGTCGGGGCGACGGGCGCCATCATCATGGTCAAGCTGCTCTACGAATTGCAGCGGATCAACGGCCGCTATGGCTTGGCGACGATGTGTATCGGCGGGGGCCAGGGTATCGCGGCGATCGTGGAACGCGAGGCATAGCCGCGGTCAGTGCGAAGGGCTGAAGACTAACAGGATCTAATCCCCTCCCCCCTTGAGGGGGAGGGTTAGGGAGGGGGCAAATGCGATGTCAACGGCGAAGGATCCCCCTCCCTCGCCCTCCCCCGCTTGCGGCTAGGGCATATACACATCTTTGACGTCGCAGAAATCGAATCTGGATCAACGGCTTACAACCAGTCCGATGCCGGCTCTATGCAAACGGACTCAGACGTCCTCTTCACACGCGCTTTGAAATGA
>NZ_JBOHKS010000264.1:0-30846 GCF_050729195.1 Hypericibacter sp. | reverse complement strand
TAATGCTTGACGTCGGGCTGTACGGGTGCCTTTCCGGACTCCCGCACGGGCAGCTTCTCGCCACCGCCGGACGCCGCCGGGCTCAGCGGACGTTCGAGCGCCAGGTCCAGCACCTCATCGATCCAGCGCACCGGCACGATCTTCATGCCCTGGGTGACGTTGGCCGGGATGTCGGCGAGATCCTTGCGGTTCTCCTCCGGAATGATCACGGTGGTGATGCCGCCGCGGATCGCCGCCAGCAGCTTCTCCTTCAGCCCGCCGATCGCCGACACGCGTCCGCGCAGAGTGATTTCGCCGGTCATCGCCACGTTGGCGCGCACCGGATTCTTGGTCAGTGTGGAAACCAGCGCCGTGGCCATGGCGATACCCGCGCTGGGGCCGTCCTTGGGCGTGGCGCCATCGGGCACGTGCAGATGCACGTCCTGCTTCTGCAGGAAATCGGTATCGATGCCCAGGCTTTCCGCGCGCGAACGCACCACCGACAAAGCGGCCGAAGCGGATTCCTTCATCACATCGCCCAACTGACCGGTCAGGGTCATGCCGCCCTTGCCGGGCACCAGGCTGACTTCGATCTGCAGCAGGTCGCCGCCGACTTCGGTCCAGGCCAGGCCGGTGACCAGGCCGATCTCGTTCTGCTCCTCGGCGCGGCCGTAGTCGAAGCGGCGCACGCCCTGGTATTTCTCCAGGTTTTTGGAAGTGACGCTGATGGCGGCGGTTTTCTTTTTCGCGGGCTTCGGGCCGGCCAAGGCGATCTCCTTCACCACCTTGCGGCAGATCTTGGCGATCTCGCGCTCCAGATTGCGCACGCCCGATTCGCGGGTGTAATAGCGCACGATGTCGCGGATGGCGCTCTCGGCGATCTTCAGTTCCTCGGGCTTCAAGCCATTGGCCTTGAGCTGCTTGGGAATCAGATAGCGCTCGGCGATATTGAGTTTTTCGTCCTCGGTGTAGCCGGGGATGCGGATCACTTCCATGCGGTCCAGCAGCGGACCGGGGATGTTGAGCGAGTTGGCGGTGGCCACGAACATCACTTCGGACAGGTCCAGATCCACTTCCAGGTAGTGGTCGTTGAAGGCGTTGTTCTGCTCCGGATCAAGCACTTCCAGCAGGGCCGACGACGGATCGCCGCGGAAGTCCATCGACATCTTGTCGATCTCGTCCAGCACGAACAACGGATTCTTGGTGCCGGTCTTGTTGAGGTTCTGCACGATGCGGCCCGGCATGGAACCGACATAGGTACGGCGATGGCCGCGGATCTCTGCCTCGTCGCGCACGCCGCCCAGCGACATGCGCACGAAGTTGCGGCCGGTCGCCCGCGCGATCGACTTGCCGAGCGAGGTCTTGCCCACGCCCGGAGGTCCGACCAGGCAGAGGATCGGCCCCTTGATCTTGTTCATACGCTGCTGCACCGCGAGATATTCGAGGATGCGCTCTTTCACCTTCTCGAGACCGTAATGGTCGGTGTTGAGCACCTTCTCGGCGAGCCTGATGTCGCGCTTCACCTTCGTGGGCTTCTTCCACGGAATCGACAGCATCCAGTCGAGGTAGTTGCGCACCACCGTCGCCTCGGCCGACATCGGGCTCATGGAGCGGAGCTTCTTGATCTCCCCCATGGCCTTCTCGCGCGCTTCCTTCGAGAGCTTGGTCTTGGCGATCTTCTCTTCGATCTCGGCCAGCTCGTCGCGGCCGTCCTCGCCCTCGCCCAACTCCTTCTGAATCGCCTTGAGCTGCTCGTTCAGATAGTACTCGCGCTGGGTCTTCTCCATCTGGCGCTTCACGCGGCTGCGGATGCGCTTCTCGACCTGCAGCACGCCGATCTCGCTCTCCATGAAGCCATAGACGCGCTCGAGGCGCTGCCCGACGGAGGTGGCCTCCAGCAGGTCCTGCTTCTCGGGGATCTTGAGCGAGAGATGCGACGCGACGGTATCGGCGAGCTTGCCGGGTTCCTCGATCTGGTTGATCGAGACCAGCACCTCGGGCGGCACCTTCTTGTTCAATTTGATGTACTGCTCGAACTGCGAAACCACGGTCCGGGCCAGGGCCTCGATTTCCTTGGTGTCGCCGGCTTCTTCCTCGAGCGGCTCGGCAAAGGCCTCGAAGAACGCCTCGTTCTCCGTGTATTTCAGGATGCGCGCACGCTTGCCGCCCTCGACCAGCACCTTCACGGTGCCGTCGGGAAGCTTCAGCAACTGCAGCACGGTGCCGAGCGTGCCGACGGTGTAGATGTCGGCGGTGGTGGGGTCGTCCTGGGCCGCATTCTTCTGGGTGACGAGCAGGATCTGCTTGTCATCCTTCATCACGTCCTCGAGCGCGCGCACGGACTTCTCGCGCCCGACAAACAGCGGAACGATCATGTGCGGAAACACGACAATGTCCCGCAAGGGTAGGACTGGATAGAGTGTGCCGTTCTGGGTTTCGATCATGATTCCTCTTCGGGGGTCACCCGTCGGCCGGGGTGCTGAGAAGGCACCACCAAGCCCAAACTATATCCCGATTCTCACATCACAGATGGTGAAAAACCGGCGATCTTCAAGGATGTGCTGGAAAGGCGACGTTGTTTCCGGGGCTTGCGAGCCAAGCCCGTTTGGTTACCCGGAAACACGTCCGAGGGAGAGGCGGCCCGCAGAACGCGGGCCTGCCCGTCAGGCGGTGCTGCCAACGTCTTCGCGCCGGTCAGTGTAGATGTAGAGCGGCTTGGCGTTGCCCTCGACCACCTCGCGGCCGATGACCACGCTCTCGACACCCTCGCGGCTCGGCATCTCGAACATCGGGTCGAGCAGAATGTTTTCAAGGATCGAGCGCAGGCCGCGCGCACCGGTCTTGCGCAGAATCGCCCGCGCCGCGACACCCTTGAGCGCGTCATCGGTGAATTCGAGGCGGATGTCTTCCATCTCGAACAGACGCTGATACTGCTTCACCAACGCGTTCTTGGGCTTCGTCAGAATGTCCATCAGCGCGGACTCGCTCAGGTCGTCGAGCGTCGCCACGACCGGCAGACGGCCGACGAATTCCGGAATCAGGCCGAACTTCAGCAGATCCTCGGGCTCGACATCGCGCAGGATCTCGCCCGTCTGGCGCTCGTCCGGGCTGCGCACGTCGGCGCCGAAGCCGATCGAGGCGCCCTTGTTGGAGCGCTGCGAGATGAGCTTCTCGAGGCCGGCGAAGGCGCCGCCGCAGACGAAGAGGATGTTGGTGGTGTCGACCTGCAGGAACTCCTGCTGCGGATGCTTGCGCCCGCCCTGCGGCGGCAACGAGGCGATGGTGCCTTCCATGATCTTCAGCAGGGCCTGCTGCACGCCCTCGCCCGACACGTCGCGGGTGATCGATGGGTTGTCCGACTTGCGGCTGATCTTGTCGACCTCGTCGATATAGACGATGCCGCGCTGCGCGCGCTCGACATTGTAGTCGGCGGCCTGCAGCAGCTTCAGGATGATGTTCTCGACGTCCTCGCCGACATAGCCGGCCTCGGTCAGCGTCGTCGCGTCGGCCATGGTGAAGGGCACGTCGATGATGCGTGCCAGCGTCTGGGCCAACAGCGTCTTGCCGCAACCGGTCGGACCGACCAGCAGGATGTTCGACTTCGCCAGTTCGACGTCGTTCGACTTGCCGGTGTTCGAGAGGCGCTTGTAGTGGTTATGGACCGCCACCGACAGCACGCGCTTGGCGTGGTCCTGGCCGATCACATAGTCGTCCAGGACCTTGCAGATGTCCTGCGGCGTGGGCACGCCGTTGCGCGACTTGACCAGCGTCGTCTTGTGCTCTTCACGGATGATGTCCATGCAGAGCTCGACGCATTCGTCGCAGATGAAAACGGTGGGCCCGGCGATGAGCTTCCGGACCTCATGCTGGCTCTTGCCGCAGAAGGAGCAGTAAAGCGTGCTCTTACTATCGCTGCCGCTGGATTTGTTCATGAACGAACCGCTCGATCCCGATACGCCAACTCAACGTGAAATGTTAGCCGCAGCCTTCGCCGTGACACAACGCCCAATTTCTCAATCAACGCCTGGGGTTGCCGCCTCGTTCCCCCGCGCCGACGGGCCGACTCGTCGAGCCTGAGCCGCCACGGTCTTGGGATAGCACCGGTACGGTCAATAACTCGTTAATCCCTTCAGGCACTTGCGCCGGTGGTCTCATCGGCGTCGGCACCCGGGCGCTTGTCCACGACCTCGTCGATCAGGCCGAACTCCTTGGCCTTTTCCGGAGTCATAAAATTGTCCCGCTCCATCGACTCTTCAACCTTGTCCAGCGGTTGGCCGGTATGTCTGGCGTAGATGGCATTGAGCCGGGCCTTCACCGCCAGGACCTCGCGGGCATGGATCTCGATGTCGGTCGCCTGGCCCTGATAGCCGCCCGAGGGCTGATGGATCATCACCCGCGCATTGGGCAGGCAATAGCGCTTGCCCTTGGCGCCGGCCGTCAGCAGCAGGGAGCCCATCGAGGCCGCCATGCCGATGCATACAGTGGACACGTCGGAACGGATGTACTGCATCGTATCGTACATCGCGAGACCCGAGGTCACGACGCCGCCCGGCGAGTTGATATAAAGCGAGATGTCCTTCTTCGGATTCTCGGCCTCGAGGAACAGCAGCTGGGCGCAGACCAGGCTCGACACCTGATCGTTCACGGGGCCGACGAGGAAGATGATGCGTTCCTTGAGCAGGCGCGAATAGATGTCGAAGGCGCGCTCGCCCCGGTTGGTCTGCTCCACCACCATGGGCACAAGCAGATTGGTGTAGGTCTCGACGGGATCGCGGTCGTAGATCATCGGGTTCGTCCTTTAAGCCCCGAATCGGGGCGCCTTCCGACAGCTTGCCTCAACTCTTCGCCGGTTGGTCGTCGAAAGTGACTTCGGCGAGAGGCACCTTGCGCTCCGAGACCTTGGCCTGCTCGAGGATGTGGTCCACGACCTTCTCTTCGTAGAGGGGCGCGCGGATCTGGGCCAGGGCCTCCGGCGTGCGCTGGTAATATTCGATCACCTTACGCTCGCTACCGGCATACCGACTGGCCTCCGCCATGATGGCGCGGCCAATCTCGTCATTGCTCACTTCTATATTGTGCGCCCGTCCCACTTCGGAAAGGAGCAGCCCGAGCTTCACGCGGCGTTCCGCGATCTCGCGATATTCCTTCTTCAGCTGCTCTTCGTCCTTGTTGGTGTCCTCGGGGTCGAGGCGGCCCGCCTGGCGGTCGGCCACGATCTGCTGCCAGATCGCATCGAACTCGGTATCGACCAGGCCCGGCGGAAGGGTGAAGTCGTGACCCTCGGCCAGCTTGTCAAGAAGCTGGCGCTTGAGGCGCCCGCGCGACAGCGATCCGGAATCGCGTTCGAGGCGGCTCTTCACCTGCGCCTTGAGAGCGTCGAGGGATTCGAGGCCGACCGACTTGGCCAGCTCGTCATCGACCGCGACCGTCTGGGGCTCGCGCAACTCCTTGATCGTAATGTCGAACTTGGCGGCCTTGCCGGCCACTTCCTGGCTCGGATAGGTCTCGGGGAAGGTCACGTCGATGGTGAAGCTCTCGCCCGGCTGGTGACCGATGACCTGGTCCTCGAAACCGGGGATGGTGCTGTTGGATCCCAGCTCCAGATAATGCCCCTCGGCCTTGCCGCCCTGGAACGGCACGCCATCGATCTTGCCTTCGAAGTCGATGACGGCGACGTCGCCCGACTGGGCGGCGCGCGGTGCCGCGACCGGCTGGCTGCGCTTCTGGTTGGCGGCAAAACGATCCAGCGCTTCGGCGATGTCCTGATCGGTGACGTCGGCGCTGAGGCGCTCGAGCTCGAGGGAGGAGAAGTCCATCGGCTTGATCTCGGGCATCAGCTCGATCGCGAGATTGTACTCGACGTCCTCGCCTTCGGCGCCCTTGGTGATCTCGATGCGGGGCTGACCCGCGGCCTTGAGGCCGCGCTCGTTCAGCACCTGGAAGCTCGCATCCTGAACCGTGTTCTGGATCACCTTGCCGCGCACGGATTGACCGAAGCGCTGCTTCAGCACCGGCATCGGCACCTTGCCGGGACGGAAGCCCGGCAGGTTGGCCTGACGGCCATATTCCGCGAGCTCGCTTTCGATCTTCTTCTCGAAGTCTCTCGCCGGAATGACGATCTTGAACTCGCGCTTGAGACCTTCGTTGGCCGTTTCAGTAACCTGCATCGAACCCTGTCCGTGTCATCGGTGTCGCCCGCGCCGGCGGGGCAGTGGCAAGGCCACCCTAGACTGGCGCGAGCATCTGGCCTGAAGAATTCAGACCCGTTTGCTCTGACGTGGTGCGGGCGGAGGGACTTGAACCCCCACGACTTGCGTCACCAGAACCTAAATCTGGCGCGTCTACCAGTTTCGCCACGCCCGCTGACGGGAGGCGCGGCGGCTCCGGCCTAGTTTGCCACCGCAGGGCGCGGTGTATAGCACAGATATCCCAGGCACAATAGGAAATCACCGGGCCCTGGAAGCCTTACGAAACCTGGGGAATCAGCGCGAAAAACGGATCCAGGCGCCGGCCGTATCCCAGCCCCATTCCGTCGCCCGCCAGCCCCGACGTTCGTAGAAGGTACAGCCCTTTCGATTGCGCTCGTCGCATTTCAGCGAGGCACGGCCCGCGGTCGCGTAAAGCGCCCGGTCCAGGAGCGCGCTGCCGAGCCCCAGCCCGTGGAAAACCGGGTCGACGAACAGGCTGTGAACGAACTGGCTGGGCATGAAAACCGAGATCAGCCCGGCCACCTGCCAGCGGCAGGGTGCGGTTTTCGAGGTCGGAGCCGCGACCTCGGCCACCCAGAGCTCCTCGCCCCGGATCGAGCGGTCGAAATCGGCTTCGGTCACGGTGCCGGGCGGTTCCCAAGGGAACGCGACCTGCTGGGCCACGACGAAGATGCGGGCGCAGTCATCGCGATCGCGCGCCTCGTAGGCACGCAGCCGGGGCCAGGGCCGCGGGCTTGAAGGAGCCATGAGGATCGCGCCCTAACCGTCTAGTTTCTTGAGAAGATCGGGCAGCGCTTCAGGCAGGTCCTCAGCAATCAGCCCGCGCCCGATGGCCGATCCCGCCGCGCCATGCAGCCAGACCGCCGCGGCGGCCGCCTCAAAGGCCGGCAGGCCCTGCGCCAGGAAGGTCCCGGCAATCCCGGCCAGCACATCCCCGGTGCCCGCGCTGGCGAGGTCGGGCGGCGCATTGTCATTGATGACCGTGCGCCCATCCGGGGCCGCCACCACGCTGTCCGCCCCTTTGAACAGGACCACGGCGTCCAGGCGGGCCGCGGCGGCCCGGGCCCGGGCGAGCTTGCCGAGGTTGGCGCCCAGATCGGGGAACAGCCGGGCGAACTCGCCTTCATGCGGGGTGATCAGGAGCGGTCCGCGGACCGCGGCAGCCAGGACGCCGGCCTGGCCGGCGAAGCTGGTCAGCGCGTCCGCATCGACCAGGCAGGCCCTGCCGGTGGCGAGAGCCGCCAGGACCAGCTCGCGGGTGCCCTCCCCGACCCCGCTGCCCGGTCCCACCACGCAGGCCGACATGCGGCGGCCTTGCATCACGCCTGCGAGGTCGGCGGCCTTGGGCAGAGGCAAGGTGATCAGGCCCGGCTGGTCGGCCGCATAGATCGACAGCGCCTCGGCGGGCGCGGCCAGACTCGCCATGCCGGCCCCGGCCCGCCGGGCCGCGCGGGCGACCAGCCGGCCGGCCCCGGTCATGACCCCACCGGCGATCACCAGCAGATGGCCCCGGGTGTATTTGTGATCTTCCAGCCGGGGATGGCGCAGCGCGCCGCGCCAGAGGGCCGGATCGTTGCGCCAGCATTGCGGCTGGATCTGATCCAGCACCGTGGCCGGGATGCCGATATCCGCCAGATGCACCTTGCCGGCGAGCGCCCGGCCCGGCAGCAGGAGATGACCCGGCTTCAGCCGGAAGAAGGTGACGGTCGCCCGGCAGCGCGGGGCGGCACCCAGGACCTGCCCGCTGTCGCCGTCGACGCCGCTCGGCACATCGACGCCGATGCAATCGAGGTCGAGGCGGTTGATCTCGTCGATCATGGCGCGCGCGATGCCATCGGGCGCCCGCGCGAGCCCGGCGCCGAACAGCGCATCGATCACGAGCGGCCGCCCGGCCAGCAGGGAGAGCTCGACCGGCGCCACCATCCCGGGCCATTGCGTCGCGGCGATGGCCGCGTCCGTGCCGGGCTTGGGCGCGCCCAGCCCCGCCAGGGTGACGGGCCATCCCGCGTTCTTGAGATGATGGGCGGCGACATAGCCGTCGCCACCATTGTTCCCGGGCCCGCAGAGGACGAGGACCGGCCGCGGTCCCCGGCTCGCGATCGCGAAGCGTGCCACGGCCTGGCCCGCCGCTTCCATCAGCGCATAACCGGATATGCCGCCGGCGATCGCCAGGCGATCGGCTTCGCGCATCTCGTCATTGCTCAGAAGCGGGCTGGCGTGTCGATCCGTTGGCGACGGATTGCCGGCCATGGAACCGGCTCTCAACTCGAACGCGGGGCGGGCTTGTAGCGCTCCACCTGGGCGCGAACGGCTTCGCGCAGGAGGGCCAGATCGGCGCTCCCGAGCACCAGCTCATAGCCGTCGGCGAAGAGGCGATCGGCGGCTCGCGAGGCCGTCGGGATCGTACCCAGCCAGCGCTTCGCCTTGCGGACGGCACCTTCCACCTGGACGATCGCGGCTTTCGCCTCGGGATGATCCGGCTGGCCCATATGGCCGAGGCTGGCCGAAAGGTCGTGCGGGCCGATGAAGCAGAGATCGATGCCCGGCGTGGCCGCGATCGCTTCGGCCTCGGCGACGCCGCGCGCGGTCTCGATCTGCGCGATCACCAGCAGCGCATCGTTGGCCTCGCGGATATAGTCGGCGGCGTTGAAGCCATAGGCCGAGGCGCGGATGACCGGCACCGCGACACCGCGATGGCCTTCGGGCGGATAGCGGCAAGCCGCGACGAAGGCCCTGGCCTCGGCGGCGCTGTTGATCGCCGGCGCCATGATTCCGTCGACGCCGAGATCGAGCGCCAGCTTGATAGGGACCGGATCCATCGCCGGCACCCGCACCAGCGTGTAGGCGCCGCCGGAGCGGATCGCGGTCGCCATGGCGTGCATGGTCTCGATGCCGATCGGGCTGTGCTCGGCATCGATCATCAGGCAGTCATAGCCGGCCGCGGCCATCATCTCTGCGACGCTGGGACTGCCGGAATTGAGGAAGCAGCCGAAGGCCTGGCCGCCGGCCTTGAGATGGGCCTTCAGCCCGCCCAATCGTGACGCGGGCGCCCGCGCATCGGTCAATTGACCACCACCATGCAACTGTCGCCGGGCGAACGCGACATCAGCTCGCCGCAGAGATTCTGCGCGCTGCCGCGGTCGGGCAAGGGCCCGCCGAAGACGCGATACCAGATGCCGGACTCGTCGCCGAGATCGACCTTCTTGATCAGCACCTGCAGCCGTCCGAACAGGTCGGGGAAGGTCGCCTGGAAACCCTGCCACTTGGCCCTGGCTTCCTCCTCCGTGCGCGTCGAGCTCAGCCACACCCGGACGGCGGGTCCGCTGCTGGCGGCCGGTTGTGTCGTCGTGGTCTGGGTCGCGGCGGTCGGCAGCGTCGCCTGTTGCGTCGTCGTGGGAGCTGTAACGGTCGTGGTCGGCAGGGTGATGGATGCCGTTGTCGAAGGCGCCGTCGCGGCGGTTGTCGAGGGCGTTGTTGGAACCGCTCCCGGCGTTGGAATGAAGGGCTTCGGCGTGGGGTTGAACGGATCTTCCACCGATGCCGAGGTGCTGGTGGTGCTCGGCTGGAATGGTTGAGGTTGCGGATTGAGGGTCGTGTTGGTTGTGGCGGTCGCCGCCGCCGGTGCCGTGGTGGCGGCCGTCACGGCCGTCGTCAGAGGTGAGGGCTGCACCGCGGTCGTCGTCGAGGGCGCGGTCGTGGTGGTCGCGGCCGATGCGGTCGTCGTCGCGGGCACCGTCTGCGCCGCTGCGGCGGGGGCTGTCGTCTGAACCGTCACGGTGGACGGCGCGGTCCCCTGCTCCGCCGCCTTGGCGGCGGCGTCGGCTTCCGCCTGGCGCTCCTTGTCGACCGACGATCCCTGCGCCCAGGCCGGCGCATAGCGCGTCTGTTCCGCCAGGATGTCCTTGTCGAGCGTGGCGAGGCGCTTTTGAGCGGCGGGGTTTCCGCCTTGGACGGCCTCCGTGTACCAGCGCTTCGCTTCTTGCAGATTCTTCGGCACGCCACGGCCGGCGCGATACATCTCGGCCAGGGCGTACTGAGCATCGGCCGAGCCTTGCGTCGCCGCCTGAGCGAACCACCAGGCGGCGTCGTTGAAGCTCTGGGTCAGGCCGCCCTCGCCCTTGTAATACATGAGGCCGAGATTGAATTCGGCCATGGGGTGGCCGCCTTCGGCGGCGAAACGCCAATAGCGCGCCGCCTGCTCCAGGCTCTGCGGCACGCCGCGTCCTTGCGCATACATCAAAGCGAGATTGTTCTCCGCCGCCGGC
Organism: Hypericibacter sp.; assembly: GCF_050729195.1. Classification (NCBI taxonomy): domain Bacteria; kingdom Pseudomonadati; phylum Pseudomonadota; class Alphaproteobacteria; order Rhodospirillales; family Dongiaceae; genus Hypericibacter; species Hypericibacter sp. The sequence goes on along the minus strand of NZ_JBOHKS010000264.1, from coordinate 20,393 downwards.
AGGCCCTGATCGGCGGCCTTCTGATACCATTTGACCGCTTCGGCATAGTCGCGCTTCTCGACGCCCGAGCCGATCTCATAGAGCAGGCCCATGCCATGCTGCGCCCGCGCGTCGCCGCCCTCGGCCATGGGGCGCCATTCCTTCGCCGCGGTATCGAAATCGCCCTTGTCGAAAGCCGCGAGCCCGGCCTCATAGCTCTCCGCCCGGGCCGGGGTCCCGGCCAGGATCGAGAGCAGGAGCGTTGCGATGATCAGGGCGGCACGCAAGGCGTAAGCCCGTGTCGGATATGCGCGAATCATGGGGCGCATGATGCCGTGGCCGGGAGCCACGCGCAATGCGACCCGCAGCTTGCGCGTGGATCTTGTCTCAATTCACCGGCCCGCCGGGTTCGTTGTCATTGTCGCTGTCGGCGGGCGGATCCTGACTGGTCGGTCCGGCCTGGTGATGCACCATTTTCCAGCGCCCGCGCTGGCGCACGAAACAATTGGTGGCAACCAGGAACCCCGCGCCGATCATCTCGAAACAGATGACGATGGCCGTGTCGCCATGCTGGAACACGCGCGGGTTTCGGCATTTTATGTCGGGTGCGTTACGGCCGGTCAGGATCGCGCGCCAGCTGGCCACGATGGTGTCGCGATCGGTCAGCGGCGCCCAACCGGGGTGGATGCAGACCACTGGCGCATCCTTGGCCCAGAGGTCTTCCATGGCGGCGGGGTCGCGATCGGCGAAGGCCCGGTAGAAGGCCTCGTTGGCGAACAGGATGGCGTCGCGATCCATCGTACCCCCAGAGGTCTCCCGCCGCCCGGTCCGGGGCCGCATCCCGCGCCGTCGCGGGGACCTTTCCGGCAGAAAACCTGTCGAGCCCACCGGCATAAAACTGAAGGAAAATTGGGGCGAGCGATGGGAGTTGAACCCACGACATCCAGATCCACAATCTGGCGCTCTAACCACCTGAGCTACGCCCGCCGCCGCGGCGGTTAAGTAAAGGGTGGCGGCGGTGCCGTCAAGCCGGCCGGCCGGTCCCTTCCCGGTCCCTCCAGGGTCCCGTTCCCGCCACACCCCACCCAAGCCTCGCAGGTAAGCGAAAAAACGTCGCGGTCAGGAAAGCCTGCTTCTCGGCGAACCGCGATTTAGGCTAGCCATTTGTGGTCTTGCGCGGGGGCATCCCCTCGCCTCCTTCGGCGGAGGCGCTGGAACGCTTGCCTCCACGGGCCGGCCGTCACGAAAAACTGCCAATCCATCAGGGAGATCAGGGGACAATGCTGCAACTCGCCTCGGGCATGAGCCGCCTCGGCACCGAATCCGCCTTCGAAGTGCTGGCGCGCGCCAATGCGCTCGCCGCCGCAGGCAAGAGCATCATCAACCTCGGCATCGGCCAGCCGGACTTCAAGACGCCGGCCCATATCGTCGACGCGGCCATCAAGGCGCTGAAGGACGGCCATCACGGCTATACCCCGGCCAACGGCATCCCGCAGCTGCGTGAGGCGGTCTCCGCCGACCTGCATCGCCGCCATGGCGTGACGGTCGACCCCGCCCAGGTGGTGGTGGTCCCGGGCGGCAAGGTGACGATGTTCTTCGCCATCCTCATGTTCGGCGAGCCCGGTGCCGAGATCATCTATCCGAACCCCGGCTTCCCGATCTACGAATCGGCGATCAATTTCACCGGCGCCAAGGCCGTGCCGCTGCCGCTCCTGGAGAAGAACGGTTTCGGCTTCTCGGCCGAGGATCTGCTCTCGCGCATCACCGACAAGACCCGTCTCATCATCATCAACAGCCCGGCCAACCCGACCGGCGGCGTCACCGCCGACGCCGAGGTGGAGAAGCTGGCGAAGGGTCTCGAGAAGTTCCCCAACGTCGCGATCATGTCGGACGAGATCTACAGCGAAATCCTCTATGAGGGCCGCCAGCATCTGAGCCTGCTCCGCTTCGAGCATCTGCGCGACCGCCTCATCATGCTCGATGGCTGGTCCAAGACCTACGCGATGACCGGCTGGCGCATGGGTTATGCGGTGTGGCCGGGCAAGCTGGCCGAGCTCGCCACCCGCCTCGCCATCAACTGCCATTCCTGCGTCAATGCCTCGGCCCAGTTCGCCGGCCTCGCGGCCCTCACCGGCCCCAAGGACGACGTCGCCAGGATGTGCAAGGCGTTCGACGAGCGCCGCCGCTATGTGGTGGGTGCGCTCAACAAGCTGCCCGGCGTCTCTTGCGTCGATGCGCTGGGCGCCTTCTACGTGTTCCCGAACATCGGCAAGACCGGCATGACCGCCAAGCAAGTCGAGGGCGGGCTGCTGAACGACGCCGGCGTCGCGACCATCGCCGGCACCAGCTTCGGCAGCTATGGCGAGGGCTATCTGCGCGTCTCCTATGCCAACAGCCTGGAGAACATCGCCGAGGCGATGCATCGCTTCGGCGACTGGCTGGCCAAGCGCAAGGCGGCGTGATTTTGGTTTCCTTCCCCTTCTTCAGGGGGAGGATCAAGGAGGGGGATGACGCGGCTTCAAGCCAGGAGTGTTCCCCCTTCCTGGCCTTCCCCCGCAAGCGGGGAAAGGGACAGAGTTTTCAGGCCAGCCTTCGTCCCGCGAGATCTTCCAACACCCTGAGCGGCGAACGCTCAGGGTGTTTCATTTGGACCGGATCGAGATGGAAGGTCTGTTCCAGCGCATGGCGTCCGGCCGTCGCCGCATGCGCCACCTGGTCGGTGAAGACGATCCAGCTCGAACCGGCCGGGAAGGCAATCGCCTCGACCCCGCTGTCCTGCTGATAGCTCACGTCCCGCTTCATCGCGTCATGAAGCTTGAGCATGTAATGGTCGTAGTCGCGCCGCCGGCCCTTGGTCAGGCCCAGCATCGCATGCGCCAGGGCGCTTCCGGGAACAGGCCGTGGCAGGCGCTGATAGAACTGCCGCGCGGTCGAGGCGAAGGGGGCGCCGACGCGCCACTGCCTTGCCTGTCCATTGGGGTCGATATTGCTGAAGACCCGGAGGATGCGCCGGCCGGCGGTGGGCCGCGACGGGAAGGCATCGACATGCAACTTCGTGTCGTCATGGCGCGGCGAGCTCGTCCGACCCGCGATCTCGACCGGGCGGAAGCTGGTTCGGGCCATCTCGATCTGGCCGCGATAGTTCGGAATCACGGCTTCGATGAGCTTCTGACTGGCTTGCGCGTAACGCGACATCAGCCGCGTCAAGCCGGCGGCATCCTCGCCCTCCGCCTTGGTGCCGCCCAGCGTCCCCCGCGCCGGATCGAAGCTGATGTTCTTGACGGCGGCCGACCAGCCATCGGCCAGAAAGCGCCGCTCCTCCGGCTCGATCGTGAAGGCGAGCGCCGGGAAATAGAGGATCTGGCCGGCCTCGAGCGCTTCGGTCGCACGGGCCTGCTCGGACGGAACGAGCGGCGGCGGCCAGGCCGATCCATCGAAACTTTCCAACCTTGTCATGGCTTTCGCTCCCGCTGCGCAACGCCGCCGCAAAACCCTGCCTGTTCTTGCGCCAATATGCCTAAAAAATAGGCATCGAAACTGGAGCCGGCGAAAATATCTTAGGCAAACCAATGCCCCGCCGGCTGGCACGCGCTGTGCTTTCTGGCGCGCGAGAGCCGCTATCCGGCAGCTCGGCACAAGCCCAGGACGTTTCACTCATGAAGAAGATCGAAGCCATCATCAAGCCCTTCAAGCTCGACGACGTGAAGGACGCCCTGCACGAAGTTGGGATCAAGGGAATTACCGTGACCGAGGCCAAAGGCTTCGGCCGCCAGAAGGGCCATACCGAGCTCTATCGCGGCGCGGAGTATGTGGTCGATTTCCTGCCCAAGGTGAAGATCGAGGTGATCCTCGAGGACGCGCTCGTGGAGCGTGCCGTCGAGGCCATCACGCAGGCGGCGCGCACGGGGCGCATCGGCGACGGCAAGATCTTCGTCTCGACGATCGACGAGGTCATCCGCATCCGGACCGGCGAACGCGGTGCGGACGCCATCTGATACACCTACCGACATGCCCATCACACTGTAACCGACGACGATGACTCCAGACCCACGAAACAACACGAACCCAACAGACCCAGGGAAGACGCGCACATGTCCGATCCGAAAAAGCTCCTCGCGCTGATCAAGGAGCATGACGTCAAATATGTCGATTTCCGCTTCACCGATCCGCGCGGCAAGTGGCACCACATCGCCCAGGCGGTCGTCACCGTCGACGAGGACATGCTGACCGAAGGCGTGATGTTCGACGGCTCCTCGATCGCGGGCTGGAAGGCCATCAACGAGTCCGACATGATCCTGATGCCGGACTGCGATACCGCGATCCTCGATCCCTTTGCCGCCCAGACCTCGCTGGTCGTGTTCTGCGACATCGTCGAGCCGCTGACCGGCCAGAATTACAGCCGCGACCCACGCTCGATCGCCAAGGCGGCCGAGACCTACCTGAAGAGCACCGGCATCGGCGATACCGCCTTCATGGGGCCCGAGGCCGAGTTCTTCGTGTTCGACGACATGCGCTACGAAGTTTCCATGAACCGCACCTTCGTCGAGTTCTCCTCCGACGAAGGGCCCTATGTCAGCGGCCGCAAGATGGAAGAAGGCAATCACGGCCACCGTCCGCTCATCAAGGGCGGCTACTTCCCGGTGGCGCCGCTCGACAGCGGCGGAGACCTGCGCGCCGAGATGCTCTCGACCATCGCCGAGATGGGCGTGACTGTTGAGAAGCACCATCACGAAGTGGCGCCGAGCCAGCATGAGCTGGGCATCCGGTTCAACACGCTGACCAAGATCGCCGACGGGATGCAGATCTACAAATACTGCGTCCACAATGTCGCGCATTCCTACGGCAAGACGGCGACCTTCATGCCGAAGCCGGTCAAGGGCGACAATGGCTCGGGCATGCATGTCCATCAGTCGATCTGGAAGAACGGGCAGCCGCTCTTCGCCGGCAATGGCTATGCGGACCTGTCGGAGACGGCGCTCTATTACATCGGCGGCATCATCAAGCATGCCAAGGCGCTGAACGCCTTCACCAACCCGCTCACCAACAGCTACAAGCGCCTGGTGCCGGGCTATGAGGCGCCGGTGCTGCTCGCCTATTCGTCACGCAACCGCTCGGCTTCCTGCCGCATTCCGTTCGTGGCGAACCCGAAGGGCAAGCGCGTCGAGGTTCGGTTCCCGGATCCGGGCGCCAACCCCTATCTCGCTTATTCGGCCATGCTGATGGCGGGTCTCGACGGCATCATGAACAAGATCCATCCGGGCGACCCGATGGACAAGAACCTTTACGACCTGCCGCCCGAGGAACTGAAGAACGTTCCGACCGTCTGCGGTTCGCTGCGCGAAGCGCTCGAGAACCTGGAGAAGGACAATGCGTTCCTCAAGAAGGGCGACGTCTTCAGCGACGACTTCATCAACGCCTATCTCGAGCTGCGCTGGGAAGAGGTCCATGACTACGACATGACCCCGCATCCGCTCGAGTACAAGCTGTACTACAGCGTCTAACGGCCTTCCCTGGTGCGGCGCCCCAAGCGCCGCGTGTCGAGGCCGTTACCCTGGGCCGCCTTCGCTCGCAAGAGTGGAGGCGGCCTCTTTCTTTGCGGGATTGAGGATCGTCGAGCCGAGGCGTTAGGCCGCGGCGGCGGTTGCCTTGGCGGCGGGGTTGTTGGCGGCGGCGCGATCGGGAATCTGGATCCGCACCACGGTGCCGGTCCCCTTCTCGCTCGCGATCGTCAGGTCGCCGCCCAGCAGCTGCGCCAGGCGCCGCGACAGCGGCAGGCCGATACCGGTGCCCTCATATTTGCGGCTGAGCGAGCTGTCCACCTGGCCGAACGGCGAGAGCGCGATCGGAATCTCGTCGGCCGTCATGCCGATCCCGCTGTCGCGCACCGTGATCTCGATGCCGTCGGGTTGGCGCCGGGTGCTCATGGTCACGCGACCGTCGGGCGGCGTGAACTTGATCGCGTTGGAGAGCAGGTTGAGGAGAATCTGCTGGATCTTGCGCTCGTCGCTGGTGATCCGCACCGGCTCGGGCGCGGCCTCGATCTCGAGCCGCACCCGGGCCCGGATCGCCTGCTCCTGCATGATGCGCCGGACCCGGTCGAGGATTTCGCCCACAGTGAAGTCGCTGCGCTCGACCTGCATCTTCCCCGCCTCGGCCTTGGTCAGGTCGAGGATGTCGTTGATGACGCGGCCCAGATGGGTTGCCGCGGTCCAGATATCGTCGAGATAGCCCTGATAGACCGGCGGCTGCACCGGCCCCATCACGCCGTTCTTGATCACCTCGGCGAAACCGATGATCGCGTTCAAGGGCGTGCGCAGCTCGTGGCTCATATTCGCCAGGAACTCGGACTTGGCCTGGCTCGCCGCCTCGGCCCGCGCCGCGGCGGCGGAGAGCTTGAGCTCGCGCCCATGAGCGCGTTCCACCGCCTGGTCGCTGCGATAAACGATCAACACCAGCCCCAGATAGATCAGGAGCTGGACAGCGGCCAGCACGCCGGCGGCGAACAACTCGTCATTGTCGATCTCCGTCACCAGATCGGTGACGTCGTCATAGACCTCGATGACAGCCTCGACCTCGGTCGGGCTGCCCGGCGCGAAGAGCGGGAGATAGGTCGAGACCACGTTGCGGTCGGTCACGACGCCATCGAAGGACAGCATCTGGTCCTTGCGCTCGATCTCGTTGGCGATGCCGCCGGCCTTGGCTTCCTCGAAGCCTTCGTTGCGCTTGCGGATGCCGATCTCGGCCCGGTCGGTCGAATAAACCGTGAGCCCTTCCTTGTCGTAGATCTTGACCTTGGCGATGGAGGAACCCTGCATCAGCGCCTTGATGCGCTGGCCCAGTTCGTCCACCTCGACGGTGTTGCGCAGCGCTTCGGGATCGGAAAGGCCGGCCTTGGCCACGTAACTGCGGAAATCGCCCCAGGCCGCGTTGGCGAAGACCTTCGTCAAGGCCACGTTCTGGCGCTCGGCCATCGCCTCGAGCCTCTCCAGTGAGGCGCTGCGATGGATCAGCCCGAGCACGGCACCGGCGACCAGCAGAATGCAGCCGCTGATGATCGCAAACCGGAATGTTTGACGCTTGACCAAGGCGGCGACGCTCCCGACCCTCGGCTCAGGTCCGGAAGGGACCCGATCCGCGCCGATGATCCACGAACAGTTTGCAGCCGAGGTCTTGACGATCTCTTAACCAACTGCGGCGGAGGCGGCCCTATTCCTTCGGCACCGGCCGCGGCCGCCCGGTCTCGTCGATCGCCACATAGGTGAAGCGCCCCTGGGTCACCTTCTCCGCCTTGCCGGTATGGCGACGCTGGACCCAGCTCTCGATGTCGACCGCCATGGAGGAGCGCCCGATCTTCACGATTGTCGCATAGCAGCTCAGCAGATCGCCGATCATCACCGGGCGGTGAAACGTCATCGCGTCGACCGCGACGGTCGCGACCCGGCCCTGGGCGCGGCGGATCGCCGCGACCGCGCCGGCGATATCCATCTGGGCCATCAGCCAGCCGCCGAAGATGTCGCCATTGGCGTTGGCATCGGCCGGCATGGCGAGCGTCCGGATGGCGGGATCGAGATCCGGAAGCCCTTCATCCAGGCGGGCGGCGGCGGGAGAATCGGGATTGCGAGTCTCGCTCATGATGGGGCCCAGTCTGGCCTTTCGGGGTCCCGGCTGTCGAGGGACAGTCTTGCCATTTTCGCAGCATCTTGTGGGAGATACCGGTGTCGTCCCCAGCATGTTGCTTGTGCCGCCGGTGGTCCTTCCTATAATCCGCCGCCATGAACGATCTCTTTTCGAACGGGCCGCGCGGCAAAGCGGCCGAATACACCGCCAAGGACATCGAGGTCCTCGAGGGCCTCGATCCCGTGCGCCGGCGCCCCGGCATGTATATCGGCGGCACCGATGAGCGGGCGCTGCATCACCTCGTGGCCGAGGTGCTGGACAACTCGATGGACGAGGCGGTGGCGGGTTACGCCAACCGCATCGAGGTCGAGCTCGCCGCCGGCGACACGGTCACCATCACCGACAATGGCCGCGGCATCCCGGTCGATCCCCATCCCAAATTCAAGAGCAAGTCGGCCCTCGAGGTGATCCTCACCACGCTCCATTCGGGCGGCAAGTTCGGCGGCAAGGTCTACACCACCTCCGGCGGCCTGCATGGCGTCGGCCTCTCGGTCGTGAACGCGCTCTCCGACAAGCTCAGCGTCGAGGTCGCGCGCGACAAGCAGGTCTATCAGCAGAGCTATGAGCGCGGCGCGCCGGTCTCGAAGCTGAAGAAGACCGGCGAGACGGCGAACCGGCGCGGCACGACCGTGACCTTCCATCCCGACCCGAAGATCTTCGGCAACAGCGTCCATTTCCGCCCTGAGCGGCTCTACCGGATGGCGCGCTCGAAGGCTTATCTCTTCCGCGGGGTCGAAATTCGCTGGCGCTGCGATCCGAGCCTGCTCAAGGGCGACGACAAGACGCCGGCGGAAGAGACGTTCCATTTCCCCGGCGGCCTGGGCGACTTCCTCGCCTCGACGCTCGAAGGCCGCCAGACCGTGACGGCGACGCCCTTCGCCGGCCGTGCCGAGTTTCCGGACGAGCAGGGCCGGGTCGAATGGGCCCTGGCCTGGCCGGTCGACCAGAACCCCTATTTCAGCGCTTACTGCAACACGGTGCCGACACCCGAAGGCGGCACCCACGAAGCCGGCATGCGCTCGGGCCTCACACGATCGCTCAAGGCCTATGGCGAGATGGTCGGCAACCGCAAGGCCGCCCAGATCACGGCCGAGGATCTCTGCGGCACCGCGGTGTCGCTGCTCTCGATCTTCATCCGCGAGCCGCAGTTCCAGGGACAGACCAAAGAGAAGTTGGCCTCCGTGGAGGCGCAGAAGCTGGTCGACGCCTCGCTCAAGGATCATTTCGATCACTGGCTGTCGGACGATCCGAACCGCGCCCGCGATCTGCTGGACTATATGGTCGAGCGTGCCGAAGAGCGCCTCCGCAAACGCCAGGACAAGGAGCTCAGCCGTAAGACCGCGACCCGCAAGCTGCGGCTGCCGGGCAAGCTCACCGATTGCAGCCGCGATTCCGCCGAGGGCACCGAGCTCTTCCTGGTCGAGGGCGATTCCGCCGGTGGCTCGGCCAAGCAGGCCCGCAGCCGCGAGACCCAGGCCGTGCTGCCTCTGCGCGGCAAGATCCTCAACGTCGCCAGCGCCTCGGCCGACAAGCTCTCGCAGAACCAGGAGCTGATCGACCTGATCCAGGCGCTGGGCTGCGGCAGCCGTGACAAGTTCGATGCCGCCAAGCTGCGCTATGAGCGCGTCATCATCATGACCGACGCCGATGTGGACGGCGCCCATATCGCGTCGCTGCTCATGACCTTCTTCTATCGCGAGATGCCGGGCCTGATCGAGAAGGGCCATCTTTATTTGGCGCAGCCCCCGCTCTACCGGCTGACCCAGGGCGGCAGCTCCGTTTATGCCCGCGACGACCGGCATAAGGACGAGCTGATGGAGAGCGCCTTCAAGGGCCGCGGCAAGGTCGAGATCAGCCGCTTCAAGGGGCTGGGCGAGATGCCGGCGCAGCAGCTCAAGGAAACCACCATGGATCCCGCCAAGCGCACGCTGCTGCGCGTCGCCGTGCCCGACAAGTTCGGCGAAGATCGCGGGGAGGCGCGCAACACCGCCGACCTGGTGGAGCGCCTGATGGGCCGCAAGCCCGAGCTGCGCTTCCAGTTCATCCAGGAGAACGCGTCGAAGGTGCAGGAACTGGACGTCTAAGCCCTGTCGTTCGACGGCGATCGCCGGTTCGTTCCTGTCGTCGCAGATCGGGCAACTTCTCGAAAATCCACTCCTGTGCCATGATCGGCACCTGACGACCCTTCCCTTCATTTCCCGCGGCCATGCACCAGCGATTGCTCATTCTCTGTGTCGTCTTCGCTGCCTGGATTCTGCCAGGCGGGCCGGCGAATGCCGAGGTGCCGCGCGTCACGCTGCGCGATGTGTCGCTCGCGATTCTCGAGCTCTACAACGCGGAGGACGGGATCGGGCTCTATACCCGCGTGAGCGAGCCCCTCGCAGCCAAGGTCTCGACGGAGGCCCTGGCTGAGAGGCTCTCGGATTGCCGCCAGCGCTTCGGTTCCCTGCAGCGTCTGAGCCTCCCGGTCGCCAGCACCGGCACCGCGGCCTTGTTCGCGGCCTATTTCGAGACCGGGGCCCGCGACATGTATCTCGAGATCGATCTCGATGGCGGCATCCGACTGCTGACCTTCGCCGGCCCGGGTGAGACCTGCGCCCTGATAGGACCCTGAGCCGCGACCGGCCGCGCGGCCCTAACACCAACTTTGGACAGCAATCGACACCCGTTGCGGGACGCCGGGCGATTGCCGTAGGCGCGAATCTGCAATACCGTCCCTGACGCGCGCCGTCTCGCTGAACGGCCGCAATCAATGGGGGAATTCGGCATGACTGTTCAGGGTCCGACCGACGTCGCATTGCGCGGGTTGATCGGCGGCGACGAGCTCGTCGCCAAACATTCGGCGGTCAACGAACGGGGCGCGCTGCGCCTCGATCCGATCCATGGCATCGAGTTCCGGGCCACCCGGCCCGTGCCGCATGAGGACGGCCATGTGACCGAGGTCGCGCGCGCCAGCTGGGACATGGTCGGCGGCCCGATCGTCCAGGTGCATATCACCACCACCATGCCGGGCCGCATCCGGGCCTGGGGCCTGCATCAGCGCAGCACCGACCGGCTCTTCGTCGTGTCCGGGCTGGTCAAGATCGCGGTCTTCGACGGCCGCAGAGACTCTCCGACCTGCGGTCGCGTGAACGAGTTCACGGTCAGCGAGAAGAATCCCGGCCTGCTGGTGATTCCGCCCAACCTCTATCACGGCTGGAAGAACATCGGCACCGAGGAGGCGGTCATCATCAACATGCCGACCTCGCAGTATAATTACGAGGGGCCCGACGCCCTGGATCTCTCCTGGGATTCCGAAGCGGCCAGCCGCATCGTTCCCTATCGCTTCTGATCCCCCACGGCCCCCGAGCCGACCCTTCTCATGGCGCCCCGCGTCTCGATCCTTCTGCCGACGCATAACCGCCCCGATGTGCTGGGCTACTCGATTCAATCGGTGCTCGCGCAAACCGAGACCGATTTCGAGCTGCTCGTCGTCGGCGACGGTTGCGCCGACGACAGCCGCGCGGTCGTCGCGCGCTTCTCGGATCCGCGCCTGCGCTGGTTCGACATGCCGAAGGCGCCGCTGAGCGGCTATGCCAATCGCAACGTCGTCCTGCGGCAGACACAGAGCCGATATGTCGCCTATGCCCAGGACGACGACGTCATGTTCCCCGACCACATCGCCAAGCTCATCGCGACCCTGGAGGCGAGCGGCGACGATTGGGTCTATAGCCGCCCGGTCTGGTGCAGCCCGGACGGTTTCATCCTGCCGCTCTCGATGAATCTCCGGAACGCGGACGAGCTCGCCCATTTCATGACCACGGAGAACTACATCCCCTCGTCCTACGTCATGCACAAACGCGATGCCCTGGAGCGCGTCGGCTATTGGCCCGAGGACGTGCCGCTGATGGCGGATTGGAGCTGCTGGCGGCGCATCATCCAGACCAGCGCCTCGGGCCGTCCGGCCTACTGCCCGGATCCCACCACGCTGCATTTCCGTGCCCGCTGGCGCGAGCGGGACAATCCTCCGGTCATGCGCCTGGCGGAGATCGCCCGCAGCGCCAGCTGGTGGCCGCCGGCCTGCAAGCTCGACATCCCACCCGGGACCCTGGAGCAGCGCGTCTTCTTCGAGACGCTGAGCGCCGCACCGACGGCTTGCATCGGCGGGATCCGCGCCGCCGTCCCGGTGATCAATGAGCGCCTGGCCTGGGGCACGGCGGCGCTGGCCGCGCAGACCTGGCCCCTGGACAAGGCGGCCTTGTGCAAGCATGAGCGCTTCCTGAAGCGCTGGGCGGGGAAGCTCCTGCCCCGGCGGGTTTTCCAATGGCTCAGGGAGCGCCGTCGGACGGCCCTGTCGTCTTGAGGGGTGCGGGTCGGGCCGGCCCGGAAGGATGAAATTCGTTCCGCCGCCGCCGCACCCGCTTGCTCCAGGGCCATTTTCCGCCCATATCCCTTTGGGTATCGCAAGGGCGCCTCGATGCCAACGGCGCCCTATAATCAGGATCCCATCATGGCCTCCGCGCTCCCCCGTCTCCAAAAAGCCCGCTTGCCATTGCCCGGCCTTCTGGCCATCGGCCTGGCGCTGACGGGGCTGGCGGGGTGTGCGCAGACTGGGGTGATCTATAACCAGCAGAAATATCTGTCCGGCACCAAGCTCTATGTGACGCACGCCGAGGGTTCGCAAATACCGACGGTCATTCGCGGCAATCCCTCGGCCCTGGCGAAGGTCGACTTCGACCAGATCGTGCGCGACGATCTGAAAGGCTCGAACTTCGGGCGGCCCTCGACCTTCGTGCCGGGCCCCGACAACCCGCCCTACCCCGACGAACGTGTGGTGTTGGTTTTCAACGGACCCGTCATCGGCCAAGCCCAGCTCTGCCAGTGGGGAATCGCGGGCGGCGGCGGCCCGGCTCCCGACGGCCGGATCGAGATCCTCGCCGCCTTCTGCAGTGGCGGCCGGCCGGTGTCGGCGCTGGAGGGCGGCATCAGCGGCGTGAAGGATCCGAACGATCCAAAGTTCCGGGCGTTCCTCCGCGAGATCGGAATGACCTTGTTCAATCCGAATAACCCCGAAGACAACCCCGATCACGGCGTCGAGCCACCGGTCCCATGAGCGTGGCAGGCTGGCTGGGCGAAACCTAAGCGGTGGTCGCGTGCCCGGCGACGTCCTCGCCATGGCTGCGATGACGACGGCGCAGCACGCCCGACCGCAATCCCAGCATATGGCAGATCGCCAGCGTCAGTTCGGCGCGGTTGAGCGTGTAGATGTGAAAGTCGGTCACGCCCTGCGTCTGCAATTTGAGGCACAGATCGACCGCGACGGTCGCGGCGATCAGCTCGCGCGTCGCCGGATCCTCGTCCAACCCCTCGAAGGTGCGGGCGAGCCAGGCCGGGATCGCCGCGCCGCAGCGTTTCGCGAACTCCTGCACCGTCTTGAAGTTGGTGACTGGCAGAATGCCCGGAATGATCGGCGCCGTGATGCCGGCGGCCCGCGCCCGATCCATGAAACGCAGATAGGTCTCGGGCTCGAAGAAGAACTGGGTGATGGCCCGCCGCGCGCCGGCGTCGAGCTTGCGCTTGAGATTGTCGAGATCGGCTTCGGGTGAGGGGCTGTCCGGGTGGCTTTCGGGATAGGCCGCGACCGAGATATCGAAATCCCCGATCCGCGTCAGGCCGGCCACCAGGTCGGCCGCGTCGCGATAGCCTTGGGGATGGGGCGCATAGCGGCCCTGGTCGGCCGGCGCATCGCCCCGCAGCGCCACGATGCGCTTGATCCCGGCCGCCGCATAATCGCGCGCCACCGCATCGACCTCGGCCTTGCTCTTGCCTACGCAAGTCAGATGGCCCGCGGCCGGCAAATCGGTGCGCTGCGCCAGGCGGCGCAAGGTCGCCAGCGTGCGATCCTGCGTCGAGCCGCCGGCGCCATAGGTGACCGACACGAAATCGGGCTGCATCGCCGTGAGCCGCTCGATGGTGTGCCACAAGGCGCCTTCATGCTCGCGCGCCTTGGGCGGGAAGAACTCGAACGAGACCTTGATGCGATCGGAAATCAGTGCGGGGTTGCGGATCATCGGGTCCGTTCCTTCCTGGTACGGGATTGGGATTTTCCGGCGGCGGTCGAGCTCTTTGGCGACAGGTCGACGGTCTGGCGGGCGACCCAGAGCATGACCGTCAACCGCTCGCCATGCTTGCCTGGCTTGGGCTGAAGCGAGCGCGTGGCCTCCATCTTGAGGCCGGCGTCGCGGCACCAGCCGGCGATCTCGTCCTGGGTGAAGCCCAGGCGACGATGCGCATGCTCGTCGCGCAGGAATTCCAGATTGTGGGGCGCGAAATCGACGATCAGCAGCCGCCCGTTCGGACGCAGCAGCCGCGCCGCCTCCAGCAGGGCCGCCGCGGGATCGTCGAGATAATGCAGCACCAGATGCAGCGTCACGATGTCCGCCGAGGCACTCTCCAGCGGCAGCGCATAGAGATCGCCCTGGCGGATCTGGACATGGCGCAGCTCGGGGCGATCGAGGCTGTGACGCGCGATCGCGAGCATCTCGCGGCTGAGATCGACGCCGATGCCGCTCTTGGCGCGCGGCGCCAGCAATTCGAGGACGCGGCCCGTCCCGGTGCCGAGATCGACCAGATCGCTGCCGGCCGCATCGCCCAGCAGGTCGAGGATCGCGGCATCGACGTCCTTCTCCGGGATGTGAAGCGCGCGGATCTCGTTCCAGTCGGCCGCGCGCCCGCGGAAATAGGCGGCCGCCGTCTCGGCGCGCTGCTGGCGCACCACGGCGAGACGCTCGAGATCCCGCGCAATGGTCGGATCGTCGGCGCGAATGCGCTCATTGAGGAAACGTGAGAGCGCGCCGCCGGCTCCCTTCTCGGCCGGGCGGAAGAACACCCAGCTCCCTTCCTGGAAGCGGTTGAGCAGGCCGGCCGAGACGAGAAGCTTCAGATGACGGCTGAGACGCGGCTGGCTCTGCCCCAGCACCTGGGTGAGCTCGGTCACGGTCAGTTCGGCTCGCGCCAGCACCGCGAGCAGTCTGAGGCGGGTCGGATCGCCCGCGGCCCGCAAAGGGGCCAGAAGCTGTTCCATGGCGGCTCTCCCAATCGACAGAGGCCATGATGATATAAAAATATCCTTATGTCATTATGAATATGGCTTCACCTCCGGGCAGGCGCCGCCAAGTCCCTGGCCGGCCGCTTGAGCCGAGCCTCAGCGGATGAGGACCGAGAGTTCCTTGAACTCCGGCGTGCCGGCCTTGCCCAGCCATTCGAACAGGACCATCTCCGCGGTGACGATCTCGACCCCGTCGCGCGCCATCCGGTCGAGCGCCATCTGCCGGCTTTCCGCCTTGCGCGAGGCAACCGCGTCGCCGACGACGAAGGGCGCCATGCCGAGGCGCGGCAGGCCCAAGGCGGTCTGGAGCACACAGACATGGGCCTCGACGCCGAGGATCACGGCCTGATCCCTGCCCTGCTCCTGGGCCAGCGACTGGAGCCGCGCTCGCAGCGCCGGGTCGTCGGTGCAGGCGAAATGGGTCTTGGGCAAGGGCTCGACTTCATTCCCAAAGAGTGCCCGAAGGCCGGGATCGGTGGCGCCCAGGCCTTTCGGGTACTGCTCCGACACGACGATCGGCAGGTCGAGACGTTTCGCCGCACGGATCAGGATTGCCGCCTGCGCCAGCAGCGGCTCAAGCCCGGTCATGGCGGGCAACAGGCGTTCCTGCATGTCGACGATCAGGAGGCAGGACCGTTCGCGTTGGACCAACATGGTAAATTCATCCCCGCGGCAATGATTCCTTCGCCAATTCCGGGGCAGGTTACGGCATCGCCGGACCTTGGCAAAGCCGCGGAGATGAGCGCAAACGCTTGACTTTCCGCGAGAATTGCCTACTTATCCGGCAGCTTTGCGGCGAACTTCCGGGCCCTTCGCCGATTCCAGAGATCCCGTTCAGGCCCCTTGCTCCGGTAGATAATGAGTTTTGACGACCTTGGGCTCAGCCCAGAAGTTCTGCGCGCCATCGCCGAAGTCGGCTATCGCGAACCGACCCCCATCCAGGCCCAGGCCATTCCCATCGTACAGATGGGACGCGACGTGTTGGGTTGTGCCCAGACGGGCACCGGCAAGACCGCTTCCTTCACCCTGCCGATGATCGACATGCTCGCGAGCGGCCGTGCCCGCGCGCGGATGCCCCGATCCCTGATCCTCGAGCCGACCCGTGAGCTCGCCACGCAGGTCGCCGAGAATTTCGACATCTACGGCAAGTACCACAAGCTCTCCCAGGCGCTGCTGATCGGCGGCGAATCTTTCACCGACCAGCAGAAGAAGCTGGACCGCGGCGTCGACGTGCTGATCGCCACGCCGGGCCGCCTGCTCGATTTGTTCGAGCGCGGCAAGATCCTGATGAGCGACGTGAAGATCCTCGTCATCGACGAGGCCGATCGCATGCTCGATATGGGCTTCATCCCCGATGTCGAGCGCATCGTGTCGCTGCTGCCGAAGATCCGCCAGACCCTGTTCTTCTCGGCGACGATGCCGCCGGAGATCAAGCGCCTGGCCGACGCCTTCCTGATGAACCCGAAAGAGATCTCGGTCGCTCCCCCGGCCTCGCCGGCGGCGCTGGTGACGCAGGGTCTCGTGGTCGTGCAGGAAGAAGACAAGCGCGAAGCGCTGCGCCGCCTGCTGCGCGCCGAGCCGGTCAAGAACGCGCTGATCTTCTGCAATCGCAAGAAGGACGTGGACATCCTCTATCGCTCGCTGGCGAAGCACGGCTTCAATGCCGGCCAGCTTCATGGCGACATGTCCCAGCCCAAGCGCACCGAGACGCTCGAGAAGTTCAAGAACGACGAGATCACGCTGCTGGTCTGCTCCGACGTCGCCGCGCGCGGCCTCGACATCCAGGGCCTGAGCCACGTCTTCAATTTCGACGTGCCGATCCATGCCGAAGACTACATCCACCGCATCGGCCGCACCGGCCGCGCGGGCCGCGAGGGTCGCGCCTATACGATCGCCTCGCCCTATGACGGCCGCTTCGTCGAAGCGATCGAGAAAATGCTCGGCAAGATCGTGCCGCGGATCGTGGTCGAAGGCTTCGACCTCGTCGCCTTCGAGGCTGACGATGGCGGACGCCGCCGCGGGCGGCGTCCGAGCAGCGGACGCAGCGCCGGCCGCAGCAGCAGCGCGGATGGCGAGAAGCGCAGCCGCGGCGGACGCGGCCGCAGCGATCGCGGCCGTCGCGAACCGAAGCCGGTCGAAGAGAATCTGGTGGAAGCGGCAGCCCCTGAAATGGCGGAGCCCGTCATGCGCGAGGAAATCCCGGTCGTCGAAGCCCCCGTGGTTCATGAGGAGCGGCCGGCCCGTGAAGAGCGGCCGGCACGCGAAGCCCGTGCCCCCCGTGACTCCAACCGCGAAGAGCGGTCGGGCCGTCAGGAGCGTTCCGGCCGCGGCAAGCGGCAGCCCCGCCCCGAGGCCGGCGAGAGCCGTTCCAAGCCCCAGCCGATCCGTCATGACGGTTCGCATATGGAAGCGGCCCGCTCGAACGAGCGCCGTTCCGATGAAGACGATGACGCGCCCGTGCTGGCCTTCGGCGATCATATGCCGGCCTTCCTGCGCCATCCGGTGAAGCGGCCTGCCAGCCGCAGCGAAGAGCGCGACGACGAGCGCGACGTCGCCTAAGCCAGACTGGCTCGATATCCAGTTCCAAGGCCCCTTTCGGCATCCGCCGGAAGGGGCCTTTCTCTTTGTCCGGCGGCGCGGCATGTTTCGGGCTTAAGGCCGAGAGCCCAGACCCGAAGCAACAGGATCGCGACATGACCGCCCGCCCCGCCTCCGAGGCGACGCCTTCCGGAAAGCCCCGCGCCCGCGCACTCGGCATTCCCTTCGCCGGCACGCCCGGAACCTTGAATGCCATCACCGATCTGCCGGGGCTGGCGGTCGGCTATGAAACCTTGATCCAGGGTGAAGGCGCTCTTCGCGTCGGTCATGGTCCGGTGCGCACCGGCGTGACGGCGATCCTGCCGCGCGGTCGCAATGGCGTGGGCACGCCCTGCGCCGCCGGGATGGTTTCGTTCAACGGCAATGGCGAAATGACGGGAACCGCCTGGATCGAAGAGACCGGGTCGCTCGATCTGCCGATCCTGATCACCAACACCCATTCGGTCGGCGCCTGTCATACCGGCACCATCGAGTGGGTCGTGCGCAATCACCCCAAGCTGGCAGAGGCCTGGTTCCTGCCGGTCGTGGGCGAAACCTGGGACGGCTATCTCAACGACATCAACGGCGCCCATGTGAAGCCCGAGCATGCGGTCCGGGCCATCGACATCGCAGGTTCGGGGCCGATCGAAGAAGGTTCGGTCGGTGGCGGCACCGGCATGAATTGCTATGCCTTCAAGGGCGGCTGCGGCACCGCTTCACGGATCGTTCCCTATGGCGCGCATCGCTATACCGTCGGCGCCTTCGTGCAGGCCAATTTCGGCGGCCGCCGTGAGCTGACGATCGCGGGCGTTCCGGTGGGCCGCGAGCTCGCCGACGACAACCCGATGGAAACGCGCCGCCAGGCGGCTCCCGCCGGCGCAGGTTCGGTGATCGCCATCGTCGGCACGGATGCGCCCTTGCTGCCGGCGCAGTGCAAGGCCCTGGCGCGTCGCGTCGGCATGGGGCTCGCGCGCACCGGCACCACCGGCTCGCATTTCTCCGGCGATCTCTTTCTCGCCTTCTCGACCGGCAATGAGGGAGCCCTCAAGAGCCGCTTCCCCGATGGCGAGCCGGCAGAGGACGAGTTCGACCAGCTGCGTTTCGTGCCCTGGGGCCGCATGGATCCCTTCTATGCCGCCGTGGCCCATGCGATCGAGGAAGCGGTCGTCAATGCGCTCGTCGCCAATACGACCATGATCGGCCGCGACGGCCATCGCACGCCGGCGCTGCCGCATGACCGGTTGGTCACGCTGCTGCGCGAGCGTCGCGTTATCGATTGAATCGACGTTGACCGGGTCCTGATCGGGACGCATTGTCCCCGACTGCAGCGATCGAACGCATCGCTCGTTGAATCAGGAATCCCCATGACACAGATCGCCGCGGCCCCCTTGCCTCAGGGATTCACCGAGAAGACCGCCATGGTCGATGGCGTCTCGATCAATTACAAGATCGGCGGGCGCGGCCCCGCGGTGGTGCTGCTTCATGGCTACGCCCAGACCAGCCATATGTGGACCCCGCTCCTGCCCCTGTTGGCGACGACGCACACGGTGATCGCCCCGGATCTGCGCGGCGCCGGCGCTTCGCAGCGCCCGACCGGTGGTTACG
Source organism: Hypericibacter sp. (assembly GCF_050729195.1). Lineage (NCBI taxonomy): Bacteria > Pseudomonadati > Pseudomonadota > Alphaproteobacteria > Rhodospirillales > Dongiaceae > Hypericibacter > Hypericibacter sp. The sequence continues at coordinate 1,468 of NZ_JBOHKS010000264.1, read as the reverse complement.
ACAAGAAGACGATGGCGAAGGACATCCATGGCCTGGTGCGCCAACTCGGCCATGACAAGGTGCAGATGGTCGGCCACGATATCGGCCTGATGGTGGCTTATGCCTATGCGGCCCAGTTTCCGAACGAGGTCGGCAAGGTGGTGCTGATGGACGCCTTCCTTCCGGGCGTCGGCGAGTGGAAGGATGTCTGGTTGATGCGCGACCTCTGGCATTTCCATTTCTATGGCGAGACACCACTGGCTCTGGTCGCGGGGCGTGAGTGCATTTATTTCGAGCATTTCTGGAACGACTTCGCCGCCGACCGAACCAAGTCGGTGTCGGAAGCCGACCGTCAGCTCTATGTGGCGGCTTACGCGCGCGATGGCGGCATGCGCGCCGGATTCGAATATTTCCGGAACTTGGAGCAGGACGCGAAGGACTTCGCCGCCTTCGCCGCCACCAAGCTCGCCATGCCCTTCCTCGCCCTGACCGGCGAGAAGGCTTCAGGCACGTTCCTCATCGACCAGGCGAAGATGGTCGCGAGCAACGTCACCGGGGTAATCGTGAAAGGTTCCGGCCACTGGCTGATCGACGAGGCGCCGGATCAGGTGATCCCGGCGCTCGGCGCGTTCCTGATTTGAAGGAATCTCAGGCCAGACACCAGAGCGCGACCAGGGCGGCCGCGAGCCCGAGGGCGCCGCGCACCGCGTGCAGGCCGCCCCAGTGTTCGATCAGCTTGCGGCTCTCCGCACCCGCCTGGTCGGGCGCGGTGGCGTCGAGCTTCCGGTTGGTCGGCATGATGACCAGGAACGTGTAGGGCCAATTGGCCAGGAGCAGCAGGGCGGCCAGGAGCCATCCCCAGAATCCCGAGACCACAAAGGCCGCGATGCCGAGCAACCCACCGATGACCGCGAGGCTCGCCTGCATGACAAAGCCGCGGGCATAGCTCGGCTTCCATTGTGCGAGCAACGCGCGATCATCGAGCTTCAGCCGCGCCGGCTGCTCGACCAGGTTGATGTAGATCGCCGCCCCGGCAAAGACCGATGCCACCAGCAAGGTCAGCAGGCCGAGGATCGGCATCGTCAGTCTCCTGAAGGTTTGTTGTCGGCCGCCGGCACCACCAGCGCGTCGAGCGCCATCGCCCCCCCAGGGCCGGCAAGCACGGGGTTGATGTCGATCTCGGCGATGAGCCCCTTGAGATCGGCGACCAGCACCGAGAAGGCCGCGAGGCTTTTGGCGAGCGCGTCGACATCGGCGGGTTTCTGGCCGCGCTTGCCGTCGAGCAAAGGCCGCAGCGACAGCGCGTCAAGCAGCCGGTGCGCTTCTGACTTGTCGAAAGGCGGCAGCGCGAAGCGGCGGTCCTTCATCATCTCGATCAGGACGCCGCCGGCGCCGACCATCACCAGCGACCCGAACTGCGCATCGACCACGGCGCCGAAGGAAAGCTCGACACCCTTCCCCGCCATGGCCATGACCAGCACGCGCGGGC
>NZ_JBOHKS010000263.1:0-7741 GCF_050729195.1 Hypericibacter sp. | reverse complement strand
GCTCGAGGGATATGCCCTCGCTACCGAGATGCAAAATGTGTGAATCCCGTAGCCCCTTGCGGGAGGGGGTAGGGGGAGGGGTGCTCGCAAACTCATTCTATCCCTCCCTTCGCATCGTCGGCGCAGAGACGATCTGCCGGCGGTCGTGGCTCGGCGCAATTCCGAATCTCGCGCGGTAGGCGCGGCTGAAATGCTCGAGCGAGCCGAAGCCGGCGCTCATCGCGATCTCGGTGACGCCGAGATCGGTCTGCTGCAGCAGCGCATGCGCCTTGGCGAGACGGATCCGCATGTAATGGCGTGCCGGGCTGCTGCCGAGCTCGCGCTCGAACAGGCGCTGCAACTGGCGCATCGAGAGCCCGACCCGCTCCGCGACGACGGGGCAGGAGAGCGGTTCCTCGACCGTCTGCTCCATCAGCGTGATCGCCCGGCGCAGGATCGGATCGGCCACCGGCCTTCGCCCGGCGCCAGGCACCGGCTGCGGCTCTTCCGGCGGCCGGATGCGGTCGAGCAGCAGATGGCCCGCGATCTCGGCGGCCAGCGCCTCGCCATGCTGCGTCGCGATCCAGGCCAGCATCATGTCGAAGACGGCGCTGCCGCCGGCGCAGGTGAGCCGACCCGGCGCCATGGTGTAGAGCTGCTGCACGGCACGCGCCCGGCCATGGCTTTCCTGGAAGCCCTGCAGATTGTCCCAATGGATTGCGGCCGGCTGGTCCTCGAGCAGGCCCGCGGCGGCGAGAAGCTCGGCGGCGGTTTCGATCGCACCCATGGCCGCGCCATGGCGCGCCACGCGCCGCAGCCAGGCGCGCAATCTGCGGTCGCCGGTCTGGCGCTTCACATCGAAGCTCGCCAGCAGGAAGAGGGCGTCGAACCGCACATCCTCGGAGACGGCGCCGTCGACCGCGACCGACGTGCCATTGCTGGCGCGCACCGGCAACCCGTCGAGCGACAGCGTCTCCCAGCGATAGAGCGGGCCGCCGCTCAGCCAGTTGGCGATGAAGAGCGGCTCGATCGCGGCCGAAAGACAGATCTGTGGGAAATCCGGCAGCAGCAGGAAGCCGATGCGCTGGGTCTGGGGGGCCGGGACGGGGCTCTCGGGGCGTTTCATGCTCTGATAAATTACGACAGAAATCGGGCGTAATCCATCAAGTCCGATGGCCCCAGACCCATAGGGTGAAGCCAAGTGGTTCCGCCGGCCCGGAACCCAAATTCGCGCTATCCCGAGAGAGGACGACCCCATGATTCCGCAGAAGACGCTGGACTGGAACCCGGGCGATCCCGAGCGGGCCATGAGCCTGCCCGCACGCTACTTTTACGACGAGGGCGTCTTCCGCGAGGAACGCGAGAAGATCTTCTATCCGGCCTGGCACTCGGTCGCGCATGAGAGCGAGTTCGAGGAGATCGGCTCCTATGTCGTCACCGACATCTTCGACCAGAGCGTGATCGTGATGCGCGGTGCCGACGGCCAGCTCCGCGCCTTCCACAATGCCTGCCAGCATCGCGGCAACCGCCTGCTGCATGACCGGCGCGGCAAGACCCATGCCGTCATCCGCTGCGGCTACCACTCCTGGTGCTACAACCAGGATGGCACGCTGCGCACGGCGCCGCGCACCGAACGGCTCCAGGGGTTCGACAAAAGCCAGTTCGGCCTGAAGCCGGTGCGGCTCGAGACCATGGGCCGCTTCGTCTTCATCAATCTCGATCCCGATGCCGCCCCGCTCGCCTCGATCACCGGCGGTGCCGAAGACGAGATGCGCCGCTATCTGCCCGACCTCGACCGGATGAAGCTGGTGAACGAGGTCGACGTGGTCGTGCCGGCGAATTGGAAAGTCATCATGGACAACTCCATCGAGGGCTATCATTTCGGCCTCTCGGGCCCGGTCCATAAGCATCTGGCGAGCCTGATCGACTTCAAGGGCTACAGTCTCACGGCGCATGACAAATGGTGGACCTATATCGGCCCGCCGATGCCGGGCGCCAATTCCGCCTATGGCGAATCGCTCGCGGGCGCCACCTGGCAGACCGAATGGTTCTTCAATATCGGCGTCTGGCCGAACACGACCTTCTACTGCTTCCCCTTCTCGGACATCCTCGGCACCTTCGTGATGATTCCGCTCGAGCCCGAGAAATCGCTGCTGCGCTTCGGTTACTACGCGCCGGGCCATCGTCCGCTGGCACAGGTGACCAAGGCCTGCATCCGCTGGATGAACGAGGAGCTGGGGCCGGAGGACATCCAGCTCAACGTCACCCAGCAGAAGGGCCTGCGCTCCTTCGGCTACGACCAGGGCCGCTATATCATTGACGCCGAGCGCAGCAACGAGAGCGAGCATCTGGTCCATCACTTCCACAAGCTCTGCTACGACGCGATCCGCGCGGCGTAAGGCAAGGCGCGGGGCATCGTCTCGTATGAACACACTCTTTTTCCCTGTCATTGCCGGGCTTGACCCGGCAATCCAGCCTTCGTCGGCCCTGGATCGCCGGATCAAGTCCGGCGATGACAGGTCGGGGCCTGGGGTGGCGTGGAGTTCGTAATGCCCACTAACGGTGCCGCTCACGGCTACGACTATGTCATCGTCGGCGCGGGCTCGGCGGGCTGCGTGCTGGCGGCGCGGCTGACCGAGGATCCCGAAGTCCGCGTGCTGCTGCTGGAGGCGGGTCCGCGCGATCGCGGCTGGCCGATCCATATGCCGTCGGGCATGGGGCGGCTGCTCTCCAACGACAAATTCAACTGGGCCTATATCTCCGAGCCCGAGCCCTATCTCGACAATCGCGTTCTCGCCCATCCGCGCGGCCGCGTGCTGGGCGGTTCCTCCTCGATCAACGGCATGATGTATGTGCGCGGCCATGCGCGCGACTATGACCGCTGGGCGCAAAGCGGTTGCCGCGGCTGGTCCTATGCGGAGCTGCTGCCCTATTTCAAGCGGGCCGAGCATCACGAGCGCGGTGGCGACGATTATCACGGCGGCGAAGGACCCTTGCGCGTCTCGACGCCAGGCGGCGAGCTGCCACCGCTGCAGAAGGCCTTCGTCGAGGCCGGCGTCCAGGCCGGCTATCCCTACACGCCCGACGCCAACGGCCATCAGCAGGAAGGCTTCGGCCCGATGGACCGCACCACCCATCAAGGGCGGCGCTGGAGCACGGCCCGGGGCTATCTCTCCCAGGCCGAGACACGGCCAAACCTGACGGTGGTCTCCGGCGCGCTCGCCCTGAAGGTCGTGCTCGAAGGCCGCCGCGCGGTCGGCGTCGAATACGCGCAAGGGAGCGCGGTCGAGACGGCGCGGGCCGGGCGCGAGGTCATCCTCTGCGGCGGCGCCATCAACTCGCCCCAGCTCCTCCAGCTCTCCGGCATCGGCGCGCCCGATCATCTCCAGTCGATCGGAATCACGGTGCGCCATGACCTGCCGGGGGTGGGCGCCAATCTCAACGACCATCCCGACGTGGTGATCCAGCATCTCTGCAAGCAGCCGGTGACGCTCTACAGCGCGGCGCAGGGTCCGCGGAAGATCATGGCCGGGCTCGAGTGGCTGATGTTCAACAGCGGGCCCGCCGCCTCGAACCATTTCGAGACCGGCGCCTTCATCCGCAGCCGGCCCGGCATCGAGCATCCCGACCTGCAGCTCACCTTCATGCCGCTGGCTGTCAAGCCGGGCACGGTCGAACCGGTCCCCGGCCATGCCTTCCAGGTCCATCTCGACCTGATGCGGGCCCACAGCCGGGGCTGGGTCAAGGCCCGCTCGGCCGACCCCAAGGCCCCGCCCTCGATCCGGTTCAACTATATGCAGGACCCCCGGGACCGCGAGGATATGCGCCAGGGTGTCCGGCTGGTGCGCGAGGTGCTGGCGCAAAAGGCCATGGCCCCCTATCGCGGCGAAGAACTTTCGCCAGGGCCGAACGCCCGGTCGGACGAGGCCATCGACGCCTGGGTGCGCCAGGGGGTGGAAACCTGCTATCATCCGGTCGGCACCTGCAAGATGGGCTCCGCCAGCGACCGCATGGCGGTGGTGGATGAAAGCCTGAAATTGCAGGGGCTGGAGGGCTTGCGGGTCGTGGACGCCTCGGTGATGCCGAACATCGTGAGCGGCAATACCAATGCGCCGACGATCATGATCGCCGAGAAGGCGAGTGATATGATCCGAGGCCGGCCGGCCCTGGCGCGTTCCCAGGCGCCGGTCTGGTTGCACCCGGCCTGGGAACGGGCCCAGCGTTAACGAGAAGACGAAGCGGGCAGGGTTCCGCTTCCGCATCAGGAGGACGAACTATGGCTGTCGTGACGTCATTGCGGTCCCGGGATTACGGGCTGGACGATCAGGAAGTGCGCCAGGCGCGGGTCGATCTCGCCGCGGCGTTCCGCTGGATCGCGCGCCTCAACATGCATGAGGGCATCGCCAATCATTTCAGCGCGGCGGTCTCGGCCGACGGCACCAAGTTCCTGATGAACCCGCGCAATCGCCATTTCTCGCAAGTGCGCGCTTCCGAGCTGCTGCTGCTCGACACCAACGATCCGAAGACGATGGAGCGCCCCGACGCGCCCGATCCGACCGCCTGGTGCATCCATGGCCGGATCCATGCGAACCTGCCGAAGGCGCGCTGCATCATGCATCTCCATCCGAAATACTCGACGGCGCTGGCCGCCCTCGAGGACAACAACATGTATCCGATCGACCAGAACACCATGCGCTATTACGGCCGCATGGCGTTCGACAACGACTATGCCGGCATGGCGCTGTCGGAGGACGAGGGCGATCGCCTCTCTCTCGCCATCGGCGACAAGCCGGTGCTGATGATGGCGAACCACGGCGTGCTGATCGCCAGCTCCTCGATCGGGCTCGCCTTCGACGAGATGTATTACTTCGAGCGCGCCGCCGAGACGCTGATGACGGCCTATGCCACGGGCAAGAAGCTCCGCGTCGTCTCCGACAACATCGCCAAGCTCACGGCCTCGCAGTGGACCGACTATCCCTCCATGGCCGACGACCATCTCAACGAGATCAAGGCGATCCTCGACAAGGAAGAGCCGGAATATCGCAGTTGACAAACATCCTCGCCCCCTTCCGTTGAGGGAGGGGGTTGGGGGTGGGGCGGAAGCCCATCTTTGTTTGTCACCCCGGCGAATGCCGGGGTCCACGAACACCCATCGCGCAAGGCTTGGCACGGTCCGCGTTCATGGATGCCGGCCGGAGCCTGTCCTCTCACAGGCCTACGGCCTGATGCGGGGGCCGGCATGACAACGAGTCCGATCCCCATGTCCCTCTCCCGCTTCAGCCTCGCCGGCAAGACCGCCATCGTCACCGGATCGGGGCGGGGCCTCGGTCGCGCCATCGCCAAGGGCATGGCGGAGGCGGGGGCTTCGGTCGTGACCTGCTCGCGCACGGGTTCGGAAGCGGAATCGGCGGCAGCCGAGATCAAGGCCGCCGGCGGCAAGGCCAAGGGCTTGCGTGTCGACACCGCGGACCGGGCCGACTGCTTCCGGCTGGTGGCGGACGCGCTGGCAGCCTTCGGCCGGCTCGACATCATGGTCTGTAACGCCAGCATCGATGCGCCGATGCCGGCCGAGCAGATCGACCAGGCGACGCTCGACAGGATCCTGGGCGTCAACGTCGGTGGCTATCTCTATTGCGCCCAGGCCGCGTTCGAGCCGATGGCGAAGCGGGGCGGCGGCTCGATCGTCATGACGTCGTCGAACGGCAGCCTGGTCGCCTTCCCCGGCATCGCCGCCTATTGCGCGTCGAAGGGCGCCGTCGACCAGCTGGTGCGCACGCTCGCCGCCGAATGGGCGCCGCGCGGCATCCGCGTCAACGCCTTCAACCCCGGCTATATGGAACATGCGATGACCGGGACCGAGGGCTATGACTCGGATCCCGAGGTGATGGACGCCGTTCGGCGCATGACACCGATGCAGCGCCGCGGCCGCGTCGAGGAGATCGTCGGGCCGGCGATCTTCCTCGCCTCCGACGCCGCCTCTTTCATCACTGGCGTGGTGCTGCCGGTCGATGGTGGCTGGACGGCGATCTAATTCTCTCTCGCCAAATTCCTACGAAGAAGCGAGGCCCGCCCGCATCTGCAGACGGGCCTCATTCGTTTGGATCGCAGTTTCCTTATGCGACCTTGTCGGGTTTGCGGAACGCCCGGATCACATTGTCGCGCAGGATCTGCGTCGAGAGCGCGGCACCCAACCGCTCGGTCAGCTGCGGCTCGAAATATCGATGCACATAGAGGGAGTCGCGATCATACTGCCATTTCTGCGGGTTGACGAAGGTCGAGGCATCCGCAGAAACGAGAACCTGCTTGTCGTAGCCGGCTTTGACCATCCCTTCGACGCGATCGAGCATCGATTTGTCGTCGGTCGGCCCATGGAAGAACGGGTCGGAGCGCGCGCCGATGGCGTCGTACTGGACCGTCGCTCCCATTGACGCGACCTCCTTATGCTCGTCGAGCTTCGAAGGCTGTGCGTGGCCCCAGACGAACCTTTTGAAATCGAACTTTTCGCTCTGGAGCGTGGCGATCACCTGCTTCGTCGCTGCGTAATGCGGGCTGTGCAGCGAGATCGTCGAGCCGGTCTCTCGGCCCGCGATCGCGGCGGCACGATGGATCATCGTATCGGTCTCCGTCGGACCGTCCTCGGTCGTCGCCATCTTGATGAAGCCGGACCTGATTGGAGTCTCGTCCACACCCTTGCTCAGATCGTCGATGAAACGCTGCGCGATCTGATCGGCGTTGAGGCCGGCGAAGGAAGGCGGAATCAGGCTCTTATAGATTCCCGTCGGGCTGACAATATTGAGCCCGGTCCGGCGCGAGACGTCGCGCAGCAGCAGCACGTTGCGGCCGACGCCGATATTGGTCCATTCGATGATGAGATTGATATCGAGGCTGACCAGTTCCAACCCGCGGTTGACGCAGGTCCCGAGCGCGGCGTCCCAATCGACATTCATATAGTTGGGATCGTTGGGCCCGAAGAAGTCGACATACATATGCTCATGCGCCAGCGCCTTCTTGACCGTGGCCCCGTCGATGGGCCCGAGCACCGTCTGCATCTTGAAGGCGTCGACCTCGGACGCGGCCAAGGCCGATCTCCGGGACAGAGCGAGGCTGAGGGCGAAGGCCGATCCGGCCAGAAGGGCCGAACGGCGCGACAGATGGGGACCGCGGGCTGCGGTCTTGATCGAAGTCTCGGTCATGGTGTCCTCCCTATGTGCCTCCTTCTGGAGGCTTGGTGTCGGCGAAATCAGCCGTTCCTTGCGACGGGAACCCTGTGCCGAAGCGGGCTTCGAAACAGGCACAATCCATCCTCTTCGGGGCCGACCCACCACGGCAACCCCAAATTGAACCATCATTGGACCAACGATAGGCCAATGACGTGCAGTGCTTCGAAATTAGGGATAAAATCCGCTGATTTCAAGCACTCAGAATTTGAACCACGATTGAACCAATCGAAATCGAACCAAGATTTCTAGACCGGCGCACGCACAAGTGGCAAGCGCGGGAGCGCAATGCGCTCATGGCGCTGACGGGGATATCCGATGGTTCGAACGCTCTTACGGCAGGAGGATCGTCGATCCCGTTGTCTCGCGCGCCTCGAGGCGGCGATGGGCTTCGGCGGCGTCGCGGAGCGCGAAGCGCTGGCCGATATCCACTTTCAGGATCCCGCGTTCGATCGCGGAAAAGAGCCGCGCGCTCGAGGCCCGCACCTGCTCGGGTGCGCCGGCATAGTGGCCGTAATTGGGCCGCGAGATCTTGGCGGACTTGG